>NZ_JABKCA010000036.1 GCF_013166655.1 Lentimicrobium sp. L6 | reverse complement strand
CATAAGTAAATGCTTAGCTCCACGGCTTAGGGCTGAAAACGATGCTTAATTGTTGCCTGTTATTAAGAATTGTGGCTGAATTCAATTTCCAAAATTCTGCTTTATTAAGTATTTTCGATAATGTTTCTTCTGTAGACTCAATAGCATTAATTAAACATTGCAAAAACCACAAAATCCATTCTGTTATATCTGAATTTTCTTTTTGTGCTTTTTCAAGTTTCTCATAATACTGTTTCCTCTCCATTCTTATTTGCGCTGACATACTGTAAAACCGCCTAATACTTTTATCAGAACGTGCTAATGTCATATCTGTTATTGCTCTTGTGATTCTTCCGTTTCCATCGTCGAATGGATGAATTGTTACAAACCATAAATGAGCAATAGCTGCTTTTAAAACCAAATCTATTCCATGTTCATTTTCAAACCAATTTAAAAATGTTTTCATTTCAGATTCTATTCTGTCAGAACTTGGAGCTTGATAGTGAACTTTCTCTTTACCCATAGGTCCTGATACAACTTGCATAGGGCCAGTCGTGTCTTTTCTCCAATCGGCAACTGTGATTTTATAAAGCTTACTCCATCCTGTTGGGAAGAGAGCTGCGTGCCAACCAAACAACCTGTCTTTAGTCAAAGCCAAATCGTATTTTTGTGTAGCGTCAAGCATCATTTCAACTATCCCTTCAATATAGCGCTCCGATTCTACAGCACCTGCAATGTTGAGCCCAAGCCTACGAGCGATTGAAGAACGCACTTGTTCTATTTCTAAAAAATCACCCTCGATTTCAGATGATTTTATAACATCTAAAGTAAGCGTATTCAATACTGCTTCATTTTGCAAATCAAAACCCAGCGACTCCATTTTGCCCAAAAGTCGTCCTTGTTGATTTCTAGCTTCACCTAGTTTAATCATCACTTTCTTATTATCCCAAATGAAATCAGTCCAGTTTTCTTTTTCGTGTATAAAAATCTTCATTCTCCGCAATTTATGCGACAAATATACTTTATATTCTCCGCAAAAGAAACTTTCTCCGCAAAATATGCTCTGATTAAAACTATTAATCTCCGCACAGTTGTTTTTTTGTTTGGCGGTAACAACAAATAAAAAACCCCATACTCAAAAGCATGGGGGTTTTAATATATTTAGACTTGGCGATTATTGCACCAAGATATCGTCTAAACGAATAGAAGTAGATTCTGTATTGCTTCCTACGTATTTGAAAGCAATGGCAGCATCGCCACTAAAAGCTGATAAAGAAACAGCACCTGAATCAATCCATGCATGTTCTGCATCAGATGAAGAAGCAGTAGGAACATTAATCTCTGTCCATGTTGCTGTAGCATAGTTTTCACCATCATAGTCTGTAGAAACCATAATCATTAATGGCTCACCAGCATGTGCCCAATAAGCCATAGCTGTTTTTAAACTTAGTGATTTCGAACTAATATCAGAAATCATTGGAGTAATTAACCAACACTCCATATAATCTACGCCAGAATTATAACCTGTTGACTGAACATATTTGTCAGTATTATAAACTTTACCTTGCCACATACGGTCACCTTCTACATTTACATTCACCCAACCTTCTGCTGCAAAATCTTCATAATCTACAACCGAATTAAATTGCTCGTCGATCATGTCAACGGTGCTTCCACCACCTCCACCGCCGCCAGTTCCATCACTAATAACAATATCGTCGAGACGGTAAGAAGTAGATTCTGTATCACTACCTACATATTTAAAAGCAATAGCAGCATTACCACTAAAAGCAGATAAATCATAATCACCTGATTCAATCCATGCATTATCGTCATCAGATTCCCCAGCTATCAAAGGATTAATCTCTGTCCAATTAGCTGTTTCAAAGTTTTCACCATCAAAATCTTCAGAAACCAAAACAGTTAATGGATTTCCAGAAGTATGGGCCCAGTAGGCCATAGCAGTTTTCAAGCTCAATTTCTTAGTTCCAATATTAGTTACAGGAGGAGTAATCAACCAAGTTTCCATTTCTGCTAGTCCTGAATTATAACCAGAAGCTTGAGTATACTTATCAGAATTGTATATTTTTCCTTGCCAAGAACGGTCACCTGCAACCAACATATTAGTCCAACCTTCAATAGCGATATCTGAATAATCTACTGCAGCATCAAAAGTTTCATTGATTTCGTCGACAGGAGTCACGGTTCCACCACCGCCTCCGCCGCCACCAACATCACAACGTTGGCCATTCATATCAAGATCATTTACATCATTTATAATAAATTGATAATCCCCATTATAAGCACTTAGAATACCAACAAAAGAACCATTTCCTTGAGCAATTTGATTTCCACCAAAATCAGCATAAGAACTAGTTCTTACAATGGTTTGAATTCCATCACAATTTGTTAAAGTTCTATTTGCTGAAGCTGCTGGTTCAGCATATGTTTCATTCAAATCAGCATCTACAAATTGAACATTTTGTAATTCAATCAACATTCCTAAATAATCCTCAGTAAGATTATTTATTTCTAATACTGTTGGAGATAAAGCTACACCACCATCGGCAAGCTGAATATGAGAAGAAAGGAAAGCTGGATCAATTCCACCGAATTTCTCTTCACCATTATCATCATAAACACTACCTAATTGAACAACCCCACCATAAGCATCAACGTATAAATTTTTACAACTCACTAATAATTTTTGTCCTACAGCATAAGTTAAAAACAAATCGTAATCGTTTATTTTAACTTCAATACCTCTTTCAGAATCCTGAATTACAAGTGTTTTATAGTAGTTACCAAACTGGTCATTAGCGGTAACAGTGGCTTCAAATACGAATTCATCCTCTATTTGCAATCTTGAACCTTGATATAAATCTTTTACTGCTTTAATTGAAGAATTAACTTCCCAACTACCGCCAGGCTCATCCCCACATCTTTCACCATTCATCACTACTTCTTCAACATCTCTAATATATAATTGAGAAGCCCCTCTATAACTTGAAGCAATAGCTATTAAAGTACCATTACCTTCAGGAATTAAATCACCAGCAAAGTTTGAATAACCACTAGTTCTAACAATAGTTGAACTTGTACAATCTTCTAATGTGCGGTTTTCAGTAACAAGAGCTTGAGCATCAGCATAAGTCTTCCCTAACTCCCCATTTATAAACTGCACCCCACTTAATTTAATCAATTGACCAATATAAGCTCCTGTATTGATATCAGAAATAGTCACATCAATAGGTTTAACTGTTTTACCGGCCGAAATTTTAATCAAATTATTGGTGGTTTCTAATGAGTCAATAGTAATTTGGTCATTATCATTATAATACCTAGCTCCGTTCATATAAATACGAACAGAATCACCAACTGCAAGACTAGTAGATGACAATAAGCTTAACTTAATTCCTCCAGTAGCATCACGCATATAAGCTTCCTTATATAAGTTACCATTTTGCTCCCCCATGGTAATGACACCATATAGAGATTTATCTTCAGTAACTTTTTGAGGAGCACTAGTTGCAGAGGCTAATAAATCAGCTACCGTCACCATATCACCTACTGGGATATTTTGTGATGGTGGCGCATCAAACTCATCCTTAACACAGCTATTCATTCCTACTAGCAAAAGTAGAACAACAGCTAAACTTGAAATTTTTAATAATATATTTTTCATTTCTCTAATTTTTTCCTTTTCATTAAAATCTGAAACTAACATTTAAGTAATAAGTAGTTCCGTACATATAATAATACTTATTGGCAAACTTATTGATATCTTCTGTATCGTATCTAAATTGCTCATATCCACCTGTAACAATCTCTTGGTTGTTCAAGATATTGTTTACAGAGAAGTTGATATTGATAAAATACTTATAATCTATTCTCCAAGATTTACCAATATTTGCATCAAGAGTTACCGCACTGGGTAATCTTTCCTGATCCAGAATCATATCATAAGTCGGATAAGTTGGTTCAATACCAGCTACTGCTTCTGCAGTTCTTCTATCTGGGTTGATAGGTAAATAAGCTCTATCAAAATAGTTCACATCAAAACCAATATACATAAAGAAAGGTGTTTTATAATTTAATCCACCAGATAATGCTGTTTGAGGGCTTCCTCCAACATAATAATTCTTAAGATATACAGTACGGTTACTTAAAACTGCTCTACTATTATCTAAAGTAATGGTGGACTGTGCACGAGAATCATAAATATTTTCACCCACTGCTGCCACTACATTAATTTTAAGGTCTGTGATAATTTCATATTGGGCTCCTAATTCAAGACCCATATTACGTTCATCTAAACCCGTCATATTATAGTTCACGAAGTTTTTCAAATCTTCATGATAAAAACTTCTACTATAAGTTTTATCGGCAAACTTAGTATAGTAAGCAGAAACTCTAGCATTGAAACCAGGCATCTTAACCACATAATTCAAATCAGCAGAAGAGATTTTTTCATTGGTTAAATTATCAACCACTTGATCTCTGGTTCTATCAGAAAGATAAGAATTACGGAACTGAGGCGCACGAGTTTGGTATAATGCATTGGCACTTAAATAATGTCGACCCGACACTTTATAGGTCACTCCACCTTTAGCACCATAGTTTAAGAAGTTATTCTTTTTAGAATCTCCATAAGAATCCTCTGGAAACAAACCATTACGCATATGACCTGTTCTCCAAAACTGATCGTAAGAAACATTGGCACCCACATAATAATCCACTTTTTGATATTCAAAAGCCATTTGTGCCCATGCCATATATTTATTGATATTGGCGGTGTAATTATATCCAAAGATATCACCAACTTTAACCACATTATTTGGATTATTTAAATCAGATTGTGCAAAACTAGGATCAGAAAAATCTCTTTCCGCAAATTTATTAACGTCCAAATAAAAATCGCCACCCAATAAATCGTCTACAACAGTATAGCGATCTCCTTTATAATTGGTTAAATCGATACCTCCAGAGAAAATCATATCTTCATTGATTCTAGAATTATAAGTAGAAGTCAGATTCATTTTCTTACTGTCACTTCTTCTGTCTTCTATAATATAATTAGATCTTTTTCCATAAACTGTATTTCCTTCAATTCCATTTGCATTCTCAATATTTGCAAATTCATCGGAGTTGGCTTGATAGAAATAATCCCAATCTAATTGTCTAAATGCCTCATTATTCTCCCATTGATCGGTCAAATAGGCTGCATGAGCAGGATCCGTTTCGGCATAGTAGCTTGGAAGATTCCTATAATAATCTGGACGAGGATCGTTACCCGAAACCCAGTTTAAAGCAGTTCCACCACCTCTACCAAACATATATGAAGCTGATGTGGTAAGCTTTGTATCTTCATCAATGGTCCAGTAATGACTTAAAATCAGCATGGGTTTATGAAAATTAGACATACGAGCATTTCTTTTCTCGCCGTTCTGATAACCCCAATTTGGATTATAATAATTATTACCACTTAAATCGTAAGCTTCTTGTACAGATGCAGAGCCTTTTCCTCTTTTACTAGGAGCACCATAGCCAATAAATCCAATGGAATGCTTATTATTAATTTTTTTCTCTACAGATAGGAAATAAGCATAAGCATCATAAGAATTACCTTGAACATATCCTTCCTGAGCCCAACGTCGAGAGCCACTGAAAGTGAAAGCCCAACCATTTTCCTGCATTCCTGTAGCATAAGTAAACATCAATCGTTGATTATACGATTTATTCAAGAATGAATAAGTTAATTTAGTAGTGGGAGAGTAACTTGAAGCACGTGCTTCCATATTGGTAGCTCCACCAACGCCACCATAGGAAAACTGAGCAGAAGTAATCCCATTAAGGACTTCACTGTTCCTTAAAGCATCGTTTAAACCGCCCCACGAAGACCAATATACTCTTCCTGACTCCATGTCGTTCAAACTTACTCCATTCATATTAACACTAGCATTATCAGAATCATACCCTCTGATTCTGAATCTTGCTGCACCTAATGTGTAGCCCGCAGTCGATACAAAAATATCTTTGGAAGACTGTAAAATCCCCGAAATATCTGTCGACTCTTCATCTCCATCCAACTCAGCTTGACTTATCACCACAACAGAAGCAGAGGAATTATCCTCTTTCATTTCCATTTTTAAAGTATCCACTTTAGTATCTACTTGTGCAAAAGATAAGGCTGAAATGAACAGGAATAGTAAAATCCATTTTATTTCACGCATATTTTTTTGATTTTTGATTACCCTATAAATTGGGGGCAACAAAAATAATTAAATTAATAACACTTGAAAGTTATTTTCGTTGAAAGAATCAATTAAATTTGCCCAAAATTTAGTAAACATAAAAAATATGAAACATATTATTTCTAAGCTCCTGACTATTTTCATGGTCTTTAGTATTTCATTAACTTCTTTCGAATCTAAAGCACAGCAATACGAAATTGTCGCCATAGGTTATTACAATCTAGAAAACCTCTTCGACACCATTGATTCAGAAGGCGTTGCAGAAGGTGACTTCCTACCCAATGGTGCTAAAAAATGGAATGCAGAGAGATATTATTACAAACTAGATCAGATGGCTAGAGTACTATCAGAGATAGCTACAGACAAAACTCCTGATGGATTAGCTATTTTTGGTATTTCTGAAATAGAAAACAGATTTGTTGTAGAAGATTTAGTAAAAACAGATGCTTTAAAAGATAGAAACTATCAAGTTGTGCATTATAACTCACCTGATAGAAGAGGAATTGACGTGGCCTTGGTTTATAATCCTGATTATTTTGAACTCACAAATAGCTATTCTGCTCCATTTATGATGGCTGATACTAATTTTAAATCTAGAGATCAATTGGTGGTTACTGGTTTATTAAAAGGCGAAGAAGTTCACTTTCAAGTCAATCACTGGCCAAGTAGAGGTGGTGGAGAAAAACGTTCTAGACCAAAACGTGTAGCCGCAGCAGATTTAAGTCGCTCGTTGGCGGATTCTTTATTGGCTCTCAATCCAAATGCAAAAGTGATGATTATGGGCGATTTAAATGATGATCCTGTTGATATTAGCGTAGCAAAACACCTAAAAGCAACAGATGACAAATCAAAATTAGCTGAAGGATATTTTTATAATCCATTTATGACCAAATATAAAAAGGGTATTGGTTCATTGGCTTATAGAGATTCTTGGAATTTATTTGATCAAATCATTATGACACCAGCCTTAGTTGCTGAAGATCGTAGTACATGGACCTATTTCAAGTCTGAAATCTTTAAGAAACCCTATATGATCAATCAAGAAGGAAAATATAAAGGTTATCCTAAACGTTCCTTTGTAGGAAATAAGTTCCAAGGTGGATATAGTGATCACTTTCCAGTATATATGTACTTAGTAAGAGAAGTAAAATAATGAAGATAAGAACATTTCTATATTTTAATATTATTTTTTTAATTCTATTGAACTCCTGTACTCCTCCTCAAGAGAAAGCAGAAAAACATTATGAAATAGGAAGAAAACACTTAATTAATAGTGATTCAGAAGCTGCCTTAATTGAGTTTCAAAAAGGATTGGAATATGTTCCAAACGATGCGCTTTTATTGTATTCTTGTGGAAATTGTTATATGAATTTTCGGGATTATAATACTGCTATTGAATATTTCACAAAAGCTATTGAAAATAACCCCAAATATGATGACGCCTATTTTAACAGAGGAAGAGCTTGGTTTTATTTAAACGAGAGAGATAAAAGCTGTGAAGATTACCAAAAAGCTCAGGATTTAGGTCGCCCTAACCTAGCCGATTTATTAAAACATTGTAAATAATCGAAGATGAAGACCAAACAAATACCTAAGAAGATAAATGTAATAACCATGGGATGTTCCAAAAACCTAGTGGATTCAGAACATCTAATGGCCCAGCTTAAAGCCAATAAAATTCAAGTGATGCATGAGCAGGATAATGAAGATTACGATGCTGTTATCATCAATACCTGTGGATTTATTGCAGATGCCAAGGAAGAAAGCATTGATATGATACTAAATGCTGTTGACGCCAAGAGAGCTGGTCATCTGGACAAGGTATATGTGATGGGCTGCCTTTCGGAAAGATATAAAAACGAGCTCCCTTCAGAAATTACAGAAGTGGATGGATATTATGGAGCTACCGATGCCGACATCAAGAAAATCACGGAGGGCATTGGTGTAGAATATAGAGATGAGTTGGTAGGTGAAAGAGAATTAACTACCCCTTCTCATTATGCCTATTTAAAAATATCTGAAGGCTGTAATAGAACCTGTGCCTTTTGTGCCATTCCTAAAATTAGAGGAAAACACAAAAGTATTGATATGGATATCTTGGTAAAAGAAGCCCGTTCTATAGCTGCAAAAGGGGTTAAGGAGTTGATTTTAATTGCTCAAGACCTAGTTTCTTATGGAATAGATATCTATAAAAGACTAGCCTTAGCAGAGTTGCTTCGCGAATTGGTTAAGATTAAAGGCATAGAATGGATAAGACTCCACTATACCTACCCTAACAACTTCCCTCTTGATGTTTTAGAACTCATGAATTCTGAAAAGAAAATAGCAAACTATGTGGATATTCCTCTTCAACACATTAACGATAGAGTACTTAGAGACATGAAGAGAAATCATAATTCAGAAACCACTAGAGGATTAGTAAATAAGATGAGAGAAACCGTTCCTGGTGTAGCCATTAGAACGACCCTTATCGTTGGTTTCCCAGGTGAAACAGAAGAGGAGTTCCAAGAATTAAAAGAATTCGTAAAAGATTCAAGGTTCGATAGAATGGGTGTATTTACCTATTCTCCCGAGGAAAACACTACGGCCTACGATCTCAAGGATGACGTACCGGAGGCGGTGAAACTAGAGAGAAAAGAAGAACTCATGCAACTTCAGCAAGGTATCAGCCTAGAAATCAATCAAAATAAGCTAGGAAAGACTTACAAGGTAATTATAGATCGGATAGAGGACGAGCACTACGTGGGTAGAACAGAATTTGACTCTCCAGAAGTAGATAATGAAGTTTTAATAGAATATGATAGTTGTGATTTACAAGTAGGGAAATTCTATCAAGCAAAAATCACACAAGTTGATTCTTTTGACTTATATGCACAAATAGTTTAATTATTTTAAATCATTTTCTTGGAGTTTATATAATATTTCTTAAATTTATATGTTCTTTAATTTGAAGAACCTTAATAAAGAACCCTAGCAAATATTAGATTAATATCATGGCAACCAAAAACTCTCTTGTCTTACTAGTAGACGATGTCCCACAAAACATACAAGTTTTAGGAAACATTCTCAAAAATCAGGGCTATTCATTTGCATTAACAACGAATGGTAAAGAGACTTTTGAGCTACTTGCCAAGAAAACTCCAGATATCATCCTATTAGATATCATGCTCCCTGATGAGGATGGCTTTAGTATTTGTGAAAAATTAAAAGCCAACCCTGATTTAAAACATATACCTATCATTTTCTTAAGTGCCAAGCACGATATTAAAGATAAAATCAGAGGTTTTGAATTAGGTGCCGTAGACTATATCACCAAACCATTCGAAGACATTGAGGTTATTGGCAGGGTAACCAACCACCTTCAAGCCAAACTTGACCGTGATAAAATTGAGCAATACAACCACGAACTGGAAGACATGGTGGAGCAAAGAACTCAAGAGCTTATCATTAAAGAGCGAGAAAGTATTCTGGCTCAATTTATGCAAGGTGTTATTCATAATGTTAGAGGTCCTATTACCAGTGTAGCTAATGGTATGGATGTTATAGATATGATGAAGGACGGCATAGAACAAGAAATTTCTCAAAGTGACTTACAAGACAGTATAAATGATGAACTCCAAGAAATATGGGAGCTGAACAAGCTGAACAAGGAAAAATTAGAGGCGCTATTAAAGGATTTAAAATCCATGCTAAAAAAGAGCCGAACCGACCATAATGAGGAGATTGAAATAACTGATCTCAATAGAATTATTGAACAGGAAATTGATTTCTTAAATGTTGATTTAGAGTTCAAAAATCAAGTAAAAAAAGAAATCAACTTATCTATAGAACCTCTTCCTATTAAAGTAATCACTGCAGAAATATCTCAGCTATTTCAAAACCTAGTTAAAAATGCTATGGATGCTTTATATCAATATGAAAATAAAGAGATTGATATTGAAACTGGAATCATAGACCAAATGGCCTATTTTAAAGTCAGTGATAATGGCCCTGGAATTCCACCTGAATTATTAGCTCGTATTTTCGACCCTTTCTTTACCACCAAACCCAAAGAATGTAAAGACGATTCAAAGGCCCCAACCGGTACTGGGATTGGTCTTCGATTTTGTAAGAGTACTGCCGAAAGCTATGGTGGTTCTATATCTGTAGAGGTCAGCAAAAAAGGAGGAGCTTGTTTTATGGTCAAGCTCCCTCTTAATAAATAAATATCTTCTACTTCTTTAAAAGAATTCTAACGCTAAAAACCGCCAACAATCCCATCATCATTACCATAATGATATGATTAGATAAAGGAACTGCGTTTGGATTATAAGTTCCATACACATTTATGCATAAGTCTATTTTATAGTCAGTATCCTCACCAACTGATAACCAATCTCCATCATTGCCTGAACCACTAATCCAAGCTACTCCGGATTCTATATATGGGTCAGAATAGGTTTCTAAATACATCTCCACTGGTATTGGCCAATCATAAGAAGGGGTATTGTATTTTACTTTGATATATAATTCGCTCCCCATAAGTACAGAAATAGGCTCATCTAAAGCATAAGTATATAGACCAGGATGTTCAGTTGTTTTAGCTGAGACTTGCCCAATCTGATTACTTAAAACACCAGAAACAGCATCAAAATCTGAATATATCTCCATTTCAATACCTGTTCCATAAGCCATAGCATAAGTACCAAGCTTATCGATGAACAGATTCTCTGTAACTTCATATTTCACTAAAGCATACCCGTCTTCACTTCCATAACCATAGCTAGAATAATTCCCTAACTCATCATACAATAATACTCGACTATCCTCACTATAGATCTCAAAACTGGGGAAATAAGCATTATAAATCAAAAACTGACTGTCATTATAGCTTGTGTAAACAAAACCATCCTCACCCCAAGAAGTTCCATAAGTATTTTGGCATATCCATGCACCAACGCCACCATCAGTGACTTTATTATCATCCCAACCTACTATGTTAAATACATGATTTACTTCATGGGTTCCACCATAATAGTAAGTATTTTCAGCATCATTAAAATATGTCGCATTATAATATATCAAAGACCATACCGAACCATTGTCCATAATCAACTGCTTAATGGAATTCATATCACCAGGTGGATACCTAGATTCTCTCACTAAAAAAGCGGGAGCTTCTCCCACAGGACAATTCACCCCAGGTTCTGATGTGCCCCCGGGATGAGGATCCTGCTCCTCTAGTAAAGGCCCAGATTGACGAGCAAAATAGGCTGTCGCCATCCATGCATTACCATTTGTGGAACGCCCAGGGAAAAACTCATGACAATATTTGAGATTATTATCAGACAAATTATACAATCCTTGCTCCAAAACTAACATTCT
The DNA here is from genome assembly GCF_013166655.1 of Lentimicrobium sp. L6. Classification (NCBI taxonomy): domain Bacteria; kingdom Pseudomonadati; phylum Bacteroidota; class Bacteroidia; order Bacteroidales; family Lentimicrobiaceae; genus Lentimicrobium; species Lentimicrobium sp. L6. Next base: position 39,362 of record NZ_JABKCA010000036.1, on the reverse strand, counting down.
AGATTCCACTGTAGACATAGATGAATAAGCCCAGCACCCGCCAGATGACTGGGTTTTTACAGGAGGTAACACTCCCAATCCTCTTAAATCATAGGAACTCGGAAAATCTTTAGAGGAATTTGACGAGAATGCTGCATACCCTAACTTAACAGGAAAAGGAATACCACCTGCCTCTATTTCACTTTCTGCTTTTATATGCTGATTTTGAATAGCTTTAGTAAATTCTGGATTTGTAGGATTCAACCCTACTTGGGCAATGCTTCCTAGGCTAAAAAAAACTAGGAATGCCAAAATAAAAGTATTTTTCTTAATCATGCGTTTTTCTTTAAGTGATTTCCAAAGATACTAAAATAATAAAATTGATGAGGAAGGAAAATCAAAAACCAGATTATGAGTATAAAAAAAAACGCAGTAAACCAGAAACAAAATGAGTTAAAACCTCCTCTTATGAACATCAAAAGTTTGCTGACTAACAAAAGACTCTATCTTTTTGGCTATCACTACGAAAACTTTTAAATCATTTTTCTCGAACCACTTAAGTGCTATAGGAGTACCGCGAGAGGCATCAGCTAAACGAATCAGAAACTTAAAATTATATTTATACAGCCACATAATGGCTTTTTTATCGTTATGGATGGCACTATCGAAAACTGCAAATTGTGGATAGCCATTTTTCAACAACCATTTTACACTTTCCTCCCCTCCTCTAATCGACTTGGCCAAAACACCAAGTTCTGGGTACTTATTTTCCATCAAGAAATGGAAAAACTTTTCATTGCCACTAATGGCTTCACCAAAAGCTAGTAAAATTTTTATGGGGTAAGTTTGTAGATGTCCTCTTTTCATGGATTACAAAAATCGGAAAAAATGGCTTAACTAAAACGGTCTTTCTGCAGAGAGTTGAATTTTTTGATCTTTTTCACAAAGTGCTCGTATACTATATTTCTCTGATACATCATCGAAACCCTATTTTGATTCAGATCCCTCCTCTTTTGATATAAAGACGGGAGTGAACAGTAAAACTTAAGATGAGCTTTAAGAATGGCATAGGTGTCTTTATAATCTCCATCAATGAAAAATTTTATCCCTGCGACTCCATCCAAAACCAAACGCCAGAAAAAAACAGGGATAAGTCTTTTACCCTCTAGATTTTTATACAAGAGATAAAAATTATTTCTAAAGTTAAGATATGTTTTTTTAGGATTACTTTTATGCAATGTGCCACCACCAACATGATAAACTACCGATTTTCCTTCATAAAAAATCTTATACCCAGCATTCTTAGCACGCCAACAAAAATCGATTTCCTCCATATGTGCAAAGAAATCATCGTCCAAACCTCCCAATTCATGATAATGTTCTGCACGCACAAACATGCAGGCTCCACTGGCCCAAAAAACCTCTATCGAATCATCAAATTGTTGGTGATCCTCTTCTATCTCTTGAAATATACGTCCTCTACAAAATGGATAGCCATATTTATCAATATAACCTCCTCCAGCACCAGCATATTCAAATTCTTGTTTCTGATGAAAGGATAAAATCTTAGGTTGACAAGCTGCTATCTGGGCATCACCATCCATCAATTGAACAATAGGCTCTATCCAATTGGGGCCGACTTCAATATCACTATTTAACAGGACGTAATATTGAGCATCTATTTGCTTTAGTCCCTCATTATAACCTTTTGCATACCCTCCATTTTCACTGTTTATCACTAAATGAACTTGAGGATAGTTTTCCTTTAAGAATTCTACAGAGTCATCTGATGAGTGATTATCAGCTACAAATAATTCCGCATAGTATGGAATATTTTTCAGGACAGAGGGAAGGAATTTCTGAAGGAAACTTTTGCCATTCCAATTCAGAATAACCACTGCAACTTTTAACATAAAAGGTTTGTTTTTGAGTGGTCTCTATCTTGGGTTATTATATAATTCACCAGAGCGACCTTCGTATCTATCATTATCGGGAGCATCAATATTTTGCAATTGATCTCGATGTAAATAGGATTGCCAATGTGTATTGCTAATTTCTCCAACTACGTTTGAATGCAACAAAGTGTATCCTTTATGAATAAGATGAGGATTATAGAAAACAAATTTACCATTTCTCTGGTTCCCAATTTCGTAATAATGCCAAATTTGATAAGGAACAGCACCTTCATGTCTTCCGCCACCGCTTTCATATTCTTGATCGGCTATGGTATTTGGAGGACCATACTGTAAATACACCCTCCCCATATCAGTAGCATAACCTGGAACGTATTTATTTCCAAAACTATTATTGGTTTTAATTACTTCAATTTGATATGTTTTCCAAGCATTTTCAGGGTCATAAGCATCCTTGGATTTCCAGAAATAGTTTAAAAATCTTCTTTTTTCATCTTCACTAGCCGTAGGAAGTGAATTCTTGATAAAGGCTCTTTCTGAAGGGCTTGCTATGGGATAAACACAACTAATTAAGCTTGTTAGTGAATCATCGCTAAATTTATTCACAAACGAATTCTCTCCTGAAATCATAGCTAGCAATTGCTCATCAAATGTTTGTAGCGTATTATTCACTTGAAATAATGTTTTTCTTGCATCTAGAATCTCATTATTTTTGTTCCTCAGTTCAATAACCAAATTATAATTTCCACTATTCAAGTTAGAAATATCAAATTTATTTAGAAGAACATTAACCGTTTCTGCATCCATTCTTTTTCTAATCACCAGTTCATTTGATACCGTTGAGGCATTTGTTTCTGAAATATATGCGGTCATTAAGAATTTCTCCCCTTCCCCTAATATTTCTTTAGCATGATAAATCTCGGTATAGAAAGTCAGTTTTTCCTCATGGTCTCCATAATAATTGGAAACATGAGGAACCATATCGTAACCATTTTTGGTATTGATCTTCCATTCAGTACTCTTAGTATAAGACTCTATAAATTGCACATCACTCATTTGAATTTTTTCGGCATTGAATTCAAGATCAATACTACCTCTTGCTTTATTAGGCTCCATGTCTAGATTAGCATCTGCAAATTCAATATCTAAGCTGTAAACTCCGTTGCTTAAGAAAAAACGCTGCTGATCTAAAAAATTCAAGTTTAAGTCATTTGTATCTTCAACCACAGGACTAGTTAAAATCGTTTTACTAAAATCCACAATACTATCATTTCGCTTAAACATTAACAAAAGATTCACTTGAGAATAATAGTTACCCTCTTCATTTTTCACCAGCTTAAGGCCATTCATATCCACCGATAAGTAGGTTTCAACATAGGAACCTAATTCAGGGTTGTAAAATTTAGCAAAGTTCAAACTTGCATTTAAATTCTGTGCCATCAAGAATGATAATGGCAATAGGAATAATACAGTAAATATAGACTTTCTCATGATCTTTATGTTTGTGCATATTTGTGAGTACAAACTTACGAAATATATGTGTGGAGCAGCAAACAAAAAACGTTAACAATAAAAAAGCCTTTCACATTTCTGTAAAAGGCTTTAAGCTTGGCGGAGAATGAGGGATTCGAACCCCCGGTACCTTGCGGTACAACGGTTTTCAAGACCGCCGCATTCGACCACTCTGCCAATTCTCCGCTGCAAATGTACACTTTTTTCCCATTTTGGTGCACCCTAGTTTATTTTTTTTTACTTTTTTTTATATCGATTTATTTCTCAATAATTTAAGATTGAAAATATTTTTATTTTTCTAAAAAACAGCCAAAATTGATGCTAATTTGCGGCTTAATTCACTCCTTTTTCAAACTAATAATCACTTGTTTTTTTTGAAAAAGTAAAAATCGAGCTCTTTTTAGGCCATTATATCCACATCATTCCTTCTAATTTCTCATCGGACAAACACATAAAAAGTATAATGATGGACTTTATTTTTTTATTTCCGATCCTATTTTTGAAATAATTAAATCCAATAATTAAAAATAAACGGACATTTGTTAAATATACAAAATCGGGGAGAATCACCCCATTGATACAATTTCCCCCACAAAAGATATCTTTTTACGATTTTCTCTTAGTTTCAAAAATAAACAAACCACACAACCGTAATCACCTCATTGTCTACATCTTATTCATTTTCTTATTATGTGTCTCACTTAATTATAAATTTAATAAGATGATTGGCACGAATATTCATTAGGCTAAATCAAAATAAATATCAAACCATAAAAAATAGATATCATGAACACTAATAGTATTTGCTCTTCTTGCCGTCACGAAAATGATTGTCAATTCATCAAGAACTCCATTGGAAACATCCTCGAATGCGAAGAATTCGAATTAGAACCTGTAAAAAAGGCTACACAAATTTTAAATGAACAAAAAGAGGTATGTGACAAAGCATACAGTGGATTATGCAAAAATTGCTCTGAACGTTGTAACTGTTTATTGCATGCTGAAGATTCAGTAATCTGGCATTGTGAAGAGTTTGCCATTTAATTAAATCCTCCCTTGTACTAGAGCTATGAAGTATCAACAAAAAATAGATGCATTTATTTTTGAGCTGATTAAACGCAATCCCAACGAAAGTGTATTTCATCAAGCTGTGTACGAAGTAGCAGAGAATATCATTCCCTTTATAGCAGAGAATAAAAAATATCAAAACCATTTAATCTTTGAAAGATTAACAGATCCTGAAAGAGTATTGATATTCAAAATAATTTGGGAAGATGATAAGGGAGTAGTACAAGTAAATCGAGGCTATAGAGTAGAAATGAACTCCAGCTTAGGTCCATATAAAGGAGGAATACGTTTTCACTCCTCTGTTGGCCTCGATTCTTTGAAGTTTTTGGCCTTTGAACAAGTGCTAAAAAACAGTATTTCCACTTTGAATTTTGGCGGAAGTAAAGCAGGTTCCGATTTTAGTCCTTTTGGGAAATCTGACAAAGAGATCATGCGTTTTTGTTATGCTTTTATGTCAGAAATATTTCGATATCTAGGTTCAGATACAGATATATGTACTGATGATATTGGAATTGGAACAAGGGAAGTAGGCTATCTTATTGGCCAATATAAAAAATTAAGAAAACAATTTAACGGTATTTTAATTGGACATGGACAAGACTGGAGTCAAAAAACAATAAAACCTGAAGCTACAGGTTTTGGATTAGTCTACTTTGCACAAGAAATGCTTTTGAATAAAGGTCTAAATATAAAAGGAAAAAGAGTTGCCATATCAGGGTTTGGAAATATAGCATGGGGTGCTGCTAAAAAAGCCAATGATTTAGGTGCAAAAGTAATTAGTATCAGTGGACCAGATGGATTTGTATATATGCCAAATGGAATCACTGATGACAAATTAGATTTTATTCTTCAGCTTTATAAGTATGATAGCGTAGAACCATTTGCCGAAAAATATAATTTCGATTTCTATCCAAATGAAAAACCATGGAGCATCAAAGCTGATATTGCACTTCCTTGCTCTATTCAAAACGAGTTATTAACTGAGGATGCAGATATGCTAATAGAAAATGAGTATCTATTGCTTGCTGAAGGAACCAATATGCCATGCACCAAAGAAGCAATTAAGACCATACACCATTCAGGAATACTATATGCACCTTCAAAAGCCTCCAGTGCAGGAAGTATGATTGTTTCTGGAATAGAATCGACTTGTAATGCTATATCAGACTCCTTAACAGAATCAGAGATCGATTTGAAGCTTCAAGAAATTATTAAGTTAATACATAAAAATTGTCTTAAATATGGAGAATTAGAAACCGGAAAAATCAATTATCAAAAAGGAGCAAATATTGCTGCTTTTGTAAAAATAGCAGATGCCATGCTAGATCAAGGACTAGTATGAGCATTGAAAAAATAAAGTTGGGTGTTTTCGAATTCACAAGTTCTGTAAATCATATTAGTATATCTTTTTGCACTCCTATTTTGAAGAAATTTAAAAAGGTGAAAAAGATAGTTAAAACAAAGAAAGTTCAGAAAAACACTCACTAAAGATCAATTTCATTTCATTAGCTTTGGGTTTGGGTAGGTGTAAGGTCCTCCCAAACCCTTTTTTTATTTCAAAGATGATTAATTATGACAAAGGACAAGCAGCATCAACTAGAATTTAAGCTCCAAGAAAGAATAAAAGAATTGGAATGCCTATATGATATTGCACAATTATCTATAAAAAAGGCCACCAGACCGCTACACGAAAGTCTTGAAGAAGCTATTCCTATCATCAAAAAAGCATGGCAATTTCCTGAAATCACTGAGGTTTGTATCCTATTTGACCAAAAAAAATATAAATCCAACCAATTTTCAGAAGGAATTAGTTTTCAAGAAGCTCCACTCATTGTAAATGAGATAAAAAGAGGATTCCTGAAGGTTTCATATACTGAAGCAAAACCAAATGAACAAGAAGGACCTTTCTTATCTGAGGAACGTTCACTTATTAATACACTTGCCCAAGAAATATCATCTAATATAGAACGCTTTGAGAACAAAGAAGAAAAAAAGCTTTTAGAGCAAAAACTACGTCATTCCGATCGCCTAGCTACATTAGGAGAATTGATAGCAGGAATAGCACACGAATTGAATGAGCCTTTGGGGAGTATTTTAGGATTTGCCCAACTTATTGAAAGCGAAAACCCAGGGAATAAGCAATTAGCAAATGATATTTCAAAAATAATACAAGCTTCATTGCATTCACGTGAAGTCATTAGGAAGCTTATGCTATTTTCAAAATATGATGAGCATGAGAGCGAAAGTGAAATGATGAATATTAATGAAACCATTGCCAATGGACTATATTTACTTGAAACCCGCTGCAAAAAAGAGGATATTAAAATTGTAAAGTTAATGTCCGACGACTTGCCAAACATACAGGCCAACGAGACACAAATCAAGCAGGTGATTGTCAACCTAATGGTAAATGCTATTCATGCCATGCCAAATGGAGGACAGCTGTTACTTCAGACTACTTATGATAAAACAGGAATCTACCTAATCGTTCAAGACAATGGCACTGGAATAGCAGAAAATCATTTGCAGAAAGTATTCGACCCCTTTTTTACTACCAAAGAAGTAAGTACAAGCACAGGACTTGGCTTATCTGTTGTACATGGTATTGTTAAATCATTAAATGGCAGAATCAATGTAGAAAGTCATCTTGGGGTAGGATCTCGTTTCGAATTATATTTTCCTTTTAAAACGAACCATCATGAATAGAAAAAACAAATATCAAATACTAGCTGTTGACGATTCACTAGAAATGCTAGAGCTTCTCAGACGTAATCTAAAATCCTGCGGATATAATATTATTACCGTTTCTTCTGTTATTGATGCCACCAAAGTCTTAGAATCCACCGAAATAGATTTAGTAATTACTGACTTGCAGATGCCTCAGATAAATGGAATTGAATTGATTAAGCATCTGAAAGAAAACTACAAAAACACTGGCATCCTAGTAATAACAGGGTACCCATCGATTAAAAACGCAGTTGAAACGGTTAAATTAGGAGCCTACGATTATTTAATAAAGTCTTTTACAAGAGATGAGTTGATTAATGCAGTAGAGAAATCATTGCTAACTGTAGAAAACCAAAAAGAAAAAGAAGAAGAAAATCATTATCAAATTCAAATCGATGGCATCATTGGTAATTCAAAGGCTATGCAAGCCATTTTCAAAGATTTACTCAAAGCCTCCAGAATAAAAACAACCATACTACTTAATGGAGAAACCGGAACAGGGAAAGAATTAGTAGCTCGCGCTATTCACTATAACAGCAAAGAATCTACTGCTCCATTTATACCTGTTAATTGCGGAGGAATCCCTGAAGCATTATTAGAAAGTGAATTATTTGGATATTTAAAAGGAGCATTCACCGGAGCAACAGAAACCCGTGGAGGCTTCTTTCAAGCAGCTGATGGTGGTAGTATTTTTCTTGATGAGATTCATAATACAAGCATGAGTATGCAAGCCAAGCTCCTGAGAGTATTACAAGAAAAAGAAATCAATATGATTGGCTCCAATCACGCACAAAAAATAAATGTAAGAGTGATTGCTGCAGCTAATGTAGATTTATTCCAATTGGTGAAAAAGAAACTTTTTAGAGAGGATTTATACTATCGCCTAAACATTATCCCTATTAGCATACCTCCCTTAAGAGAACGCGACGGTGATATCAACATTCTAATCAGATATTTCTCACTAAAATACGCCAAAGAAAATGGTCTAAAAAACCCCAGATTTACCGACAGAGTGCTTCAGATATTGAATAATTATGACTGGCCAGGAAATGTCCGCGAATTAGAAAATATTGTTCATCGTTTGGTAGTCATGAGCGATGGCTCGAAAATCGATGTCCCAGATCTTCCTGTAATGATGCGACACTCTATTCAAAGTCATAATAATTTAAATAAAAGCTTAAAAGAGGTGGAAACAGAACATATCCAGATGATTCTAGCATACGTTGGTGGGAATAAAACCAAAGCTTCAGAAATACTAGGTATAGATCGTAAGACACTGAGAGAAAGACTCAAAACCATTGAAAACAGCTTAAATTTAATTCAGGAATAATTTAAAAAACAATTAACATTTTCTGTTTAATAAGTTTCAATAGCTTTTACAAAAATCAAGGGCTCGACATCCTACATTTGTACATATCACATTATAGAAAATGAGCAGCACAACCGACGAAACAATGTTAAAGGCCTTATTACATCTTTTGGATGATCCAGATCCAGAGGTGTTTTCTGAAATAGAAAATAGAGTAATAGAAATAGGTCCCAAAGCTCTTCCTTATTTAAGGGATGCGGCTGAAGGAAAGATCGACCAACTTGCGGAGAATCGTATTAGCACACTACTTAATAAAATCCAATACAATAAAACGGAGACTTCATTATTAAGCTGGAAGAAAAAATCGGACCAAAAATTGATTGATGCAGCAGTTATACTAAGCCAGTATCACTATCCGAATTTAAGTACTCATGATATCCAAAACCAAATTGACAGACTAAAAAAAGACGTTTGGCTAGAACTTAACGAAGAGTTTACACCTCTTGAAAAGATTCATATCCTGAATCATGTATTCTACAAAATATATAATTTCAAAGGAAATAAAACCAATATCAGCCATCCCCAAAATAGCTTATTAAAAGACCTTCTGGAAAATAGACAAGGTAATTCTGTGATATTAAGTATACTTTATTTAGAAGTTGCTCAAAGCCTTGAACTTCCTGTTTTTGGAGTTAACCTTCCTGAGAATTTCATTCTGGCTTATTTAAACTCTGGTCAGTTGCACAGCGAATCAAAACCTTTATTCTATATTAATCCATTTAATAATGGAATTGTGTTTACTAAAGAAGACATTGATACTTTCTTAGGTCAATTAGATTTGGAACCCAATAAAGAATACTTTGAGCCTTGTAATAATAAAGCCACTATAAAGAGGTTAATGAATGAGCTCATGCAATCTTATGAGCTTTCTGGTGATATAAATCAATCGGAAGATTTTAGACGCTTGATGTCTAAATTTGGTTAGGCATTAACTTTATAAGATTTTTTCTTTAACAGAATTTTCCCAACAGAAATGAGGATGACTCCGACAATGGATATGACACCTCCAGCTACTTGATAAATTTCTGGAAATTTTCCAAAATAAACATAAGCGCCTATCAATACGATAATTCCTTTGGTACTACCTAAAATACTTACCCTACTCACTTCTAAATATTTATAAGCTTGATAACCTGCGGTGATGGTTAAAAATGGTCCTAGAATACTCCCAATAAAAATATTCCAAAGCGCAAACCAAGTTAATCCCCAATTTAATCCTTGTATCATCAATACAGAGAATGAAAAAATAAAAAGGAAAACATTTCTACTTAAAGCCAGAATCGAAGGCCCTAATTTTTTCACATTTTTCTTAGTTATAATAGCGCTAATTCCATAAAAAAACGAGCTGTACAAAATATACTCCGCTCCTTCTACAAACATTGAAGACAAAGTTGTACCGCCCTGATAGCTAATTATAAAAGCACCCACAATAATTAAAAAAATACCGAATATTTCAGGCTTATTATATCTTTCTCTCAAAATGATAAAACCCAATACTGTTACAATAACAGGATTGATATTTCCTAAGAAAGAGACAATGGCAGGATTCGAAAAAGTAGAAATAGAGAGAAAGAAAAAAGTAGTTCCTGAAATTTCTAACAAACCCAAAATCAATAGGATTATGAAATCACGATTTTTTAGATTCTTAATTAGTTTTAACTTCCCTGTTTTGGCTGCAAATATAGAGTTCCAAATAAGTCCAAATAGAAACCAATAAAAACCAAAAACAGCTAAACTAACCTCCCCTAGTGCCGCTTTACTGAAAATATAAACATTGGAGGTTGCAAAAACTGCAATAAATGCAAATAAATATCCCTTGGTAGTATCTTGTAATTTCATGGTTATTGTGTTGCGGCAAAGGTAGATTTTTTTTCGGACGGTGGGTGATGGTTGTAGGATACTGGGTGCTGGGTACAAAAAAAGCTCTACTTCAAGTTTTGAAATAGAGCTTCTGTTTTGACATTAACCGGTTAGATTAAATTCTTGTCTTTTAGGCAAGATAAAATAACATTGAAAGTAGTTTCAATATCGTGATCTAAACCAACAGAAAAACGAACTAAACCTGGAGACATTCCCATTGATAATTGAACATCTTCTGGAACTTCACTACTAGTTGATTTACCAGAGTTACTAAATAGAGTTTTGAAATAACCAAGGCTTACCGCGTGGTAACCAACACCTCTAATTTGCATGCATTCCATAAGGTCAGCAGCTCTTTCGGCAGTTTCCATATCAATAGCAATCATTCCTCCATAACCGAAATCTTCATTTCTCATGCTATTCATCAAATCATGATCTTGATGTTCAGTCATACCAGGATAATTGAATCTCAAGCCAATTTCTTTAAACTTTTTAGCTAAGAACATTGCATTCTTACTATGCTGCATCATTCTAATATGCAGAGTATGCAGATTTTTAAGAATGCTCGAAGAGCGCATAGGATCTAATACAGGACCTAATAACATGGCAGTTCCATCATTTACATCACTTATAGCATTTATAAAATCTCCGCTTGCACAAATAGCACCTGCAACACAGTCATTTTTACCATTGATGAATTTTGTCATAGAATAACAAACAATATCCGCTCCTAATTGATAAGGAGCAAAAATCATTGGTGTAAAAGTATTATCAACTACTAATTTAGCACCATGCTTATGAGCTATTTCAGATAATTTTGGCATATCAGAAATCTGAAGCATTGGATTAGTCATACTCTCAGTATAAACTAACTTGGTATTTGGTCGGATGGCTGCTTCAACAGCCTCTAAATCCGAAATATTTACGAAAGTAACATCAATATTAAATTTAGGAAGATAGTTTTTTAAGAAAGCGTAAGTTCCACCATAAGTAGTCACACTAGTAACAATATGGTCACCAGCACTACATAATTGTAATAACACTGTGGTGATAGCTCCCATGCCAGAACCAGTTACCCATGCACTTTCTGTGCCTTCCATAGCAGCTAAAGCTTGTGCTAAATTTAAATTTGTTGGGTTCCAATGACGAGAATAAAGGAAACAACCTTCGGCCTCACCGTGAAATGTATCTAACATGGTTTTGGCAGTCATAAAAGTAAAAGTACTACTATCAGTTATGGAAGGGTTTACACCTCCGAACTCACCAAATACTTCTTGTCTTTGTATATTAGTTGCTGGATCAAATTTCTTTGTGCTCATATCATTAATTTTTTTATTGTTTCTATGGAACAAAAGTAAATTATGTAAGCAATAATGTCAATATATCTAATTTATTTAAGCATTTATGCTATTTTTGCTTACATATTGAAAGCATATCCCTCAATATTATAGAATTTATTAAATAAAATCATAGAATGAGTAAAATTAAGTTTCAAATTGATTCCATGGATAAGCAGATTTTAGACATTTTGATGGAAAACGCAAGGACTCCAATCACTTTAATAGCTCGGAAACTTAAAATTTCGGGTGCCGCTATTCATCAAAGGTTGAAAAAACTAAAAGACGCTGGTGTCATCACTGGTTCTAAGTTTGCTCTTTCTCCTCAAGGTCTTGGGTACCATTCCTTGGCTTTTGTGGGTATACAGGTTAACCTAACTTCAGGACAAACTCACCACCAAGTTTTCGATATGATATTAAATATCCCTGAAGTGGTAGAATGCCATTCCATTACTGGTAAATACTCCTATATGCTGAAAATTTACGCCCATAGCAATGAACATTTGAAGAAAATTCTGGTAGAGAAAATACAATCAATAATAGAAGTGACGAGTACAGAAACCTTTCTTTCTTTAGAGGAGGGTTTTAATAGGGGATTGCCTATTGAGATACAATCCTGAGCTTCACTTCATGACTTTTTAGCTGATGGAGTAATTCAAGTTTTTTTTTGTTAATCAACAACAAGTAATAAACAAAAAAGCACCTAATAGATTTAAAACAATCAATTAGGTGCTCACTCATCTTATAAAACTTCTTACTCTGGCTTATCTTCAATGATATCAGCATCGGAGATGGTTTCTTCCTTTACTTTGGGAAGTTCTTCCTTTTTAGGCTCCTCCTTTTTGCTTCCCTTTAAATAATCAGGTAGTTCCATACCTGCCATTTGGAAAATCTCATCGAATGGAGGAAGAGAACCTAACATTCCTGAAAGGAAATTTGCTGTAGATGGTGAATTCCCATCTTTACCGGAGCTCATACTATCCCAAACTGTGACTTTATCGATTTTAATATTCTTAATCGCTTCCACTTGCTTCTCAACTAATTCTGGAAGCTTATCAGCTATCATTAGCATTACCGCATCACTACTACTTTGATTTGCAGCACCCACAATGGCTTTAAACCCTTCTGCTTGCTTAGTCAGAATCTCATAATTACCTTTAGCTTCAGCAGCCATTTTTAAATAGATAGCATCGGCTTCCCCTTTTGCTTTTCTTCTAATTTCTTCAGCCATAGCTTCCGCTTCAATGACTATTCTTTGCCTATCAATTTCAGCAGGAATAATAATATCGGCTTCTTGGCTTGCTTTATCTCTTAAAGCTCTTGATTCTTCAGCCTTTCTTTCAGCAGAATAAGACTCCTCCAAAGCCTGTGCTGTTTTTACTTTTTCAGCAGCAATAGCAAGCCTTTCAGCTTCCGCTTCTTTTGTTCTTCTTTCGGCATCGGAATTGGCAATGGTAACTTTAGCTAAGTTTTCTCCCTCAACGGCAGTAGCATTGGCTTCAGAAGTTTTAATTCGCTCATTTCTATTGGCTTCAGCTTCCCCAATTTTAGCTTTAGCAATTGCATCAGCAGTAAGTGTACGCTCTTTTCTATTGGCTTCAGCCTCCCCCACTTTTGCTTCGGCGGTAGCATCTGCCACATTAATACGCTCTTTCTGCATGGCAATAGCTTCTCCCACATTGGCATCGGCATTGGCATCGGCAACTTTTATTCTTTGTTCTCTAACCGCATTGGCTTCACCAATAGATCCATCTCTAGATTTTTCAGCTACACTTTTCTTAGCTTCATTAATAGCATGAGCAGCAGCTTCTTTACCCAAGGCAATAATATAACCAGACTCATCTTTAATGTCGGTTACATTCACATTGATTAATTTCAAACCAATTTTTTTCAATTCAGCCTCCACATTGGAACTTACAGCAGCCAAAAACTTATCGCGGTTATTATTAATCTCTTCAATATCCATGGTAGCTACTACCAAACGTAACTGACCAAATATGATATCTTTAGCTAAATCATGAATTTGATCCTGACTAAGACCCAACAAACGCTCTGCTGCATTATTCATAATACCCGGCTCTGTTGAAATACCAACTGTGAAACGAGAAGGAACGTCAACTCGGATATTTTGTCTACTTAAAGCACTGGTCAGGTTTACTTCAATGGAGATAGGAGTTAGATCGAGAAATTCATAACTCTGCAGAACAGGCCATACAAATGCTGCTCCACCATGAATGGTTTTTGCAGATTTTCCACCTAAAGCAGTAGATTTTCCTATCTTTCCATAAACAACCAAAATACGGTCGGAAGGACAACGTTTATACCTTTTAAATAACGAAACAAGTAATGTGAATATGGTGACAATAACGACTATTGCTGCCACTAAAAAATAACTGGTACCCATAATTTTTGATTTTTTATATTAGTCTATCTGTTTATTTGCTTTTTGTAACCAGAAGTAGATTTCCATCAAAGACTTTAGTCACAGTAACTACCATTCCAGTCTTTAAATCCTCTTCATCATCAGTTACGGCATCGAGTTCTCTTAAAGATCCTTGAATTTTCACTTGAACTTTACCAATACTTTCTCGTTTAGCTTTTATTGGGATATAAATACTTGCAGTTTTACCCACAGCATTTTTCATATTCAAGTTTCCACTAGCTGTTAGTTTGCTAATGGAATAAAATAAGAATGTCATTAAGACCATCATTAAAAGTCCACCAATAACAGAAATAAGAATCGTAGTTAGGTTAGAGTTTCCGTTTGCAATACTTCCTAAACCCGACCATCCAAAAACGGTCATAAAACCAACTAAGTTTCTAAATGTAAAGAACTGAAAAGGAATTCCTGTATCTGTTTCCACATCAAAATCTACATCTCCATCGATATCTGCATCCATATCTCCTAAAACAAATACAGAAATCATTTGTATCAAAAAAAACACAGAAGAAACAATGGTTACCATCCAATAAATCTTTTCGATGGTAGTTAAGTCGCTAAAAAATTCACCCATAAGAATTGGTATTTTATATTTAAAATGGAAAAAATGTCCACATGCTTTTTAATGAGCTAGCAATTTATAAAATATTTAGATATCTTCAGGTACTATTTAAAAAATTAATCTGGCGGAATAAATAGCCTCATAATAATTATAAAAGACTCCTCACTACATATCGAAGTGACAAGTATTTAGGCTATAGGGAAGGAAGACGGGTTTTGGTTTTTTCAATGGCAAAACCAAAGCCCTTCTTCCTGTCTGATATATCATAATACATGGTCTCTCTGAACGAAATGCAATGCAGGTATTGAGCCCTGGCGAAATGAAGTGAAGAATTTAGTTTTTAAAAATGGAGTTTGTATAAGACAGGATTGTAGTCGAACGTTTTTTTCATATTTGCGCCTATCAATTGTAATCTATTATTGATTGCATTTATAAAAAAGAAACAAGCCAAAGGAGTAAACCTCTGACTTGTCCATTCAAAATCAAAACTTAAATATTAACCTCTGTTCGATTCGGTTATTTTTTCTTTGCCATACCAGAAGGATTGGTATTGGCAGCATTATTCGACATCTGATATAATGTACGATCAGTAGCATCACTAGGAACAGCACCAACCAAAGGTTTTAATAAAAATGGAGCCGCACTATTATCAGGTTGTGGTTCCACAGAAATCACCACCGTTTTTCCTGCTAAATCTGTTGGAAAAGATACGCCATTTGGCGCATTCATCAATAAGTCTTCTCCAGGAAATGGAGGCGCATCTGCACTCTGTCCGCTATAAATATCGGATTGGTCTGCACCAGAAGTTGATAAAAATCTACCTGTACTAATTGGAATTCCATCTACAACAGCCCATCCTTCATAAGCCCAACCGGCAGGTAAAACTGGTAAATCAAGACTTGCTGCTGGTCCTGCTGAAGGATCTAACCACCATACTCCGCTATTTTCATCTGTTTCGGAACCTCCATCGGTTGGAGTTGCCAGAATATAGGCTCCAGTTGAACTTGAGAAGTCATTGCCAAGGGCCGCGCCATGCGCCACACTTAAGGAAGCAGAACCTCCATCAAAGTCACCTGCTAAAACATGAACACTACTTGGATTAGGATCGGTATCTCGGTTGGGTTCGATAGTTAAAACATAGGTTGAAGCTGCATTTAAATCACTTAAGGCCACTTCAAAACTCGTTTTACTCATCATACCTGTAGCATCTACTTCAAATACTCCAGACGAAATGGCTTTACCATCTACTATAATCCAACCTTCATAGGCATAATCACTACCCAAATCTTCAAGGCCAGAGATTTCAATATTTAAATTCCCATTGGTACTTACTGGAGCCTCCTCATCTTTCTTACAGCTTGTTACAAAAACTAATGCCATTAAGGCCAATAGAATAATAGATTTTACTTTAATCATTGTGTTTGTGTTTTAATGTTGCTTACTATTTCTTTTAAGTCCATTTCAGCTTTACTACTGCGCTCATATTAAGAGTAGAACTACTAATTCGAGCTATTTGAGGAAGTAGACTCAGAAAAGAATAATTCCTTACAGAAAAGCTAAAAATGAGATTGATTTTAAGAAATACTAGAACCATTAATCACAGGTTTCAAAACAAGATAAAACACGCATTATCAACAAATAACACCTAAAAAAAAGCTTTAAGACGAATCCTAAAGCTTTCTTCAAAGAATATCTAAATATATAAATTACTCTTTTACTTGATTGAATTTATCAACAATAATAGCAGCTGCTGCATCACCGGTGATATTCAAGGTGGTTCTAATCATATCGAAAACCCTATCTAAAGCATAAAGAATGGGGAGGCCATCAATTGGAATATCGGCAGCAACTAGAACCGCAACCACTAATAAGGTTGGTCCTGGAACTCCTGCTTGTCCTACAGCTCCCACCGTAGAGGTAAGAATGATAGCAGTATACTGTGCCATGGTTAAATCGATACCATAAACCTGAGAAAAAAACAAGGCCACTAAAGCATAATACATGGCATTTCCTGCCATATTTATAGTAGCTCCCAAAGGCAAAACAAAAGCTGTGGTTTCTTTTGTTACACCAAATTCTTTCTCACAAGTTTCCATATTTAATGGCAGTGTTGCTAAAGAAGAAGCAGTTGAAAAGGCCACCAATTGTGGTTTAGTCATGGCTTTAAAGAATTCCATGATATTTTGCTTGGTGAATATCTTGATGGTTAATGGATAAAAAACTATCCCTATTAGAAGGATGCCAATAAGGAATACCCAAACCAAATTCAAAACACTTAATATTAATTCGAAACCAAAAGAACCTACAGAATCGGCCATTAAACCAAATACACCAATTGGTGCTGTGTACATCACCACCTTAATCATCCAAATCATGGCTTCTAAAAGATAGTTGATGGAATTGATAATGGGGTCTTTTCTTTTTGCTGGCATGGTAGATAAACCAATACCCATAAACAAACCAAAGAAGATAATCTGGAGGATGTTTCCAGAACCTAATGCTTCAAAGATGTTATCAGGAACTATTCCTATTATGGTTTCCCAAAAGCCAGGAGCAGTGGATTTGGTCAACTGAGTTGTGGTCTCCATCATAGCAGCGGCACTAGAAATATCAACACCCTCCCCTGGTTTAAATATCAGACCCAAGGCCACGGAAATCACCACACTAAAAAAGGTAGAGATAAAAATATAAGCCAAGGTTGAAATTCCAATCTTTCCTGCGGAACGAGTGGCTCCAAGAGCAGCTGCACCACTAATAATAGATAAGGCTACCAAGGGCACCACCAACATTTTAATCAATTGAATAAATAAAGTTCCGAGCGGTGCAAACATGGAGGCATCTTCTCCCATATACATACCCACCAAAACACCAATCACCATGGCTGCAAGGATTTGAAATCCCATGCTTTTTAATAGTTTTTTCATTGTAGATTTATTATCGTTGTGATAAATTTGTTTATTGATCAAAATTAATGAAATCCTTGTGCCAACAAAATAATAATTATGAACTCTGTTAAACAAAAAAGACCACCTCGGGCTAAGGCAGTCTTTAAAAAATTCTTTAATCAGAATTATACTCTAAGAAATAATTCTTCTTCTGGGTATCGCACTTTAGCTTCATGCTGATAAGGGTCATCGGCAGAACGATAACCGATTGGACAAACCACCACCGTTTTTAATCCTTTTTCTTCTAAACCTAGAATCTCATCATACTGAGCCGGATTTAATCCTTCCATAGGACAAGAATCGATTCCTTCTAAAGCACAAACAGTCATGAGGTTCCCTAATGCAATATACAATTGCTTAGCTAACCAGATGCTTTTATTCTCGTCGTCTTGTGAACTCAAATAACCCATAATCATTTGATGAAAACCATCTTTTTTGTCTTGAGGCATATTTCTTTCTTGAGCCAAATACTCAGTCCATTTTTTCACATCGCCCTCCTCTAATTTTGTATTTCTGGCCAATACAATAAGGTGAGAAGCATCTATCACTTGCTCCTGATTAAAAGTAGCTGGAAGTAGTTGTTTACGAACTTCTGGGTTTTCAACTAAAAGAAATTTCCAAGCCTGAAGACCAAGAGAGGATGGTGTTAAGCGCAAAGCTTCTAGTATAATATCTAATTTTTCAGCAGAAATTTTTTTAGTATCGAACTTCTTAACGGCATATCGCCAGTTTAATGCGTCTATGGTGTTACTCATTTCATTTTTTATTTAGTGTTAATCTATAAAGTCAACTACTTTTATATGCTCACCATAAAACAGTCATCCCGACGATTTCTGTCGGGGCTCCTTGATTTTTATGATTTCACAAGCCTCGTATTTGAGCTTTATATTTCAACCACTCAGTTAATGGATAGACTTTACTTAGTCTGGCAAAGTTAATACTTCGAATAAACCTATATTATATTTTTGGGAATTTTAACAGGAGAGCAAGTATAAATAATAATTTGTATTATTTAGTTTTTGGCACTGGAAAGTTTGAATCACATAAAAGAACATATATTATGAATATTTTTGAAATTAATGAATCCAGTTTAAACTCGAATTGTGAAATAATATTAGATCAAAAAGGCATTATTTCAAATCACATTTTTATTACAAAGACTATGTTGGACACCTATAGTTCATCTAGTTTTGAATATGATTCAATTAATAAATTAGTGAAATTTCTAACAAAAGATGATTTAAACCATTCCATTTTTTATTTGAAAAGTGAATAACATGTAGTAGTGTACCATATGGGTAGTGTACGATATGGCGCTTATGAGAAAAGAGACTTTTGAAAAAGGGTCTCTTTTCTTTGTTTCCTGGGGGAGGTTTCCATAGAATCAACTATCTTTGATTGGCAATAAACACGAGCATTTGAGAGATTTTCAGCATATAGAAGAACGAGTAAATTTAGAAGTTGAGAAGGTAACAAATAAAACTCACGCCGCATCTTTCCCTAAGAAAAGCAGTAAAGTATCAGGTCGCATTTTTAAAGACTTTCAAAGAAAGTCTACTCCGCCTAATAGTATTGCCGTTAAGCGGAAATGATATTTAGCAGGATAAAAAACGGAGCATGTCTGACGAACGTTAGATTCCGACGCAGGAGGAAGCTAAAAGAAGGAGTTCTCCGTTTTCCGAAGAAATATCATTGGAGTAGGCAATAATATTCAGCGGATGTTTTTGAACACTTTTTCCAAAAAAGTGTTGAATAAAAATTTATCTTTGACCACGCAGATGCTAACCAATTATAAAAATACCATAGACTGGGACAATTCTCCATCTCTCGATGCGAACCACTCCTATAATCAGGCTTTTGTTTACGACGCTATGTTATGTGAGACTGCACTACAGAATGGAGTGCTTAGTCGAATCAAATCCCGACAACGAGGTTCGTCGGGGAACCGTCCTATGCAAATAACTAAGCCAGATGCTACTGTGGAATCCTATACTTATAATAAAGCAGGTTTATTGGAGACAGTACATGCCCAAGTAAAAGGCACAACTAGTGTTCTTGCGGTAACCAATATCAATTATAACGAAAAAGGCCAAAGAACCGAGATTTATTATGGCAATGGCAGTAAAACCAAGTATGAGTACGACAAGGAGACATTCAGGTTAAATAGGTTATTAACAACTCGTAATACTGGAATAGATATCTTACAAGATATTAATTATACCTACGACCCTGTGGGTAATATCACTCAAATTACAGATAATGCCCAGCAAACGCATTATTATAATAATTCTGTTATTGCACCAACAGGAGCATATACTTACGATGCACTATATAGGTTAAAAACGGCTACAGGAAGAGAGCTAACAAGTTTGCAAATGCCCTCAAACACAGATCTTGTAGATAATATTGCTTTACCCAACACTGCTAGTAATGCCATGCAAAACTTTACACAGCAATACGAGTATGATGAGTTGGGCAATATGATGGAAATGAAATCCAATGGAAACTGGACTCGTGATTATTATTATGATTTTGCCAATAATACGAATCGACTATTAGTACATACAGAAAATGTAACCGAATATACCTACGATGCACATGGTAATATGCTTTCTATGCCACATCTTGCTTCCATGCTCTGGGATTACAAAGACGAGCTTAAAGAAGTAGACCTAGGAGGTGGTGGAACTGCATACTATGTCTACGATGTCGGAGGCGAAAGAGTAAGAAAGGTAATTGAGAAAACTGGTGGAATCGTAGAAGAACGAGTCTATTTAGGAGGTTTCGAAGTTTATCGTAAATCGGTAGCAGGTACCTTAGATTTTGAAAGAGAAACTTTGCATGTTTCTGATGACCAGAAAAAGATAGTTTCCATAGAAACTAAAACGATGGAGAATGCAACCAGTATCCAGAACTCAGCACCTAGCATCCGCTACCAATATGATAATCATTTAGGCTCTGCAGCTCTTGAACTTGATGATACTGCGGCTATTATCTCTTATGAGGAGTATCATCCTTTTGGAACTACTTCTTATCGTTCTGGCAGAACAGAAACAGAAGTTTCTTTAAAACGCTATAAATACGTTGGCAAATTGCAGCCTTAGGTTCTGCAAAAGAACAAACTATTGAAGAATGCCTATTATTAATAAAACATATGGAACTGGCTCCAGAGCAAATAAATATTATAACTAAGTCGATTAATCAAAGTATATAAGTATAAGCTTATTTCTCTCAATCAGACTAAAGGAATTTCAGCAATAGCAACTGATAAAAACGCTATTGCTTGATTTTATTCTCATGAGAATTAGTCCAATCTTTAAAATCATAATCCTTAAGCTAATCAAGAAACTTGATTTCAGACATATTCTGCTCCATATTTGCATCTCAATTTATTAAATATATAGAAGTAGAATAAAAATATAAAACTAAAGAAACTGGATACATTAATTGAGGTAATGAAAGATTTATCAATTAAAATAGAAACACAAAAAGGTGAGTTAAAACTCCTAAGTAAACTTTTAGCAAATCAAGAACAACGGATAAATGAACATGCTGAAAGAATACGTGATGTAGAATTAAAAGTACGTAAATAAATATAAAAAAATAGGATGTATTGGTTTGTTAAAAAACATATGCAAAAAAAAACAATCTAAAAAGATGTTACAACATATACCAGCACATTAGTCGAAGATGATTTAGTTTTCAATTTCAGCAATTACCAATTCTAATCTATAGTTGATTGTTTAATACTAATCACTTCGATAATAGCTAGAAACATATTATTGTTTCTGGCTAACCTATTTAATAACAATTTACATTTTTAGAGCAAATATCAGTTCAAAAGCTATAAATCTAGAAAAGAGTTCATCTAATAAAAATCCTATAACTTTTTATCCCGGTTCTTATGTATTTTTATTACTCTAAAATCTTGAAAATGAAAAAATACATAGGCATTGCATTATTGGTAATTGGAATCATTGGCTTTTTCTATTCTGCCAACCAAAAAAATGAAAAAGAAATATTTTCAAAAAGAGCATCCTCCAGTAATATTGAAAAAATGGATGTAGCTGTTTTGGCCAACCAAACCTACGAAATTAAGTTTTGGGGAGTAGATGAAGAAATGACTGGCACCTATGAACCACCACATTTTGAGGCTGATATTAAAATTCTTGACAGACAAAAATTGGTTTTATTCGATGAAGAATTAGTTTCTATCACAGAAAGAGAAATTGGAGAAAAGAGAGTTACTCACGATGGCACCTCCTATAGTCACAGTCCTACCGTGGACGAAACCATAGAAATTCAAGTTCAAATAAAAAGAGGTGATTATATAGACATTGAGATTTATGAAAACCTTAGTTCAGAAGCGGATGCCTTACCTGGTTTTTCTATTATACTGGCTTTAATTGGATTGGTATTGTATTTACGTGGGAGAAAGAAAGCTTAATTTTTAATTAAACAAATTCAAAAAAACATTAAACCAAAAGCCTATCTAGAATCATTTTAAAAACAAAATTAATTCCCTGTACCAAATATAAATTAAGCTGTTTTATGAGGAATTTAAGAATCTACTTGTAGTATTATTTTTTAGGTTTGCGCAAACTTAAATCACTACCTATTACTATGAATAGTTTTGGAACCCTATATCGTATTTCCATATTTGGAGAATCTCACGGACCTGCTGTAGGCATTATTATAGATGGATGCCCAAGTGGAATTTCAATTACTGAAGAAGATTTTGTAAAAGATATTGAAAGAAGAAAAGCTGGAAAAAAAGGAACCACTCCTCGTGTTGAAGCCGATCAACCTCAAATATTATCTGGAATTTTTGAAGGCAAAACCACAGGAAGCCCCATCACCATCATCTTCGAAAACAAAAACACTCGCTCTGGCGATTACCAGAATATCAGAAATAGTCCGCGCCCAGGCCATGCCGACTTTACCGCATTTAAAAAGTATAGAGGCTTTAATGACTATAGAGGAGGAGGTCATTTTTCGGGAAGAGTGACTACCGGTTTGGTAGCTGCTGGTGTTATTGCTAAAAAGGTATTAGCAGGAGTTAATTTTGATGCACAGGTAATTGAAGTGGGTGGACAAGCAGACATAGATGCAGCTTTAAATAAAGCTATTGCAAACCATGACTCTGTTGGGGGTATCATTGAATGTAGAATCCAAAATCTAGACATAGGAATTGGAGAGCCTTTCTTTGATAAAGCCGAAGCCGTTTTGGGTCATGCACTATTCGCTATACCAGCTGTTAAAGGAATGGAAATAGGAAGTGGTTTTCAGGCAGCCAGAATGACGGGTAGCGAAAATAACGATATGATTATCGACAAAGAGGGCACCACCGAAACCAATCATGCAGGAGGAATCAACGGAGGAATCACCAATGGTAATGAAATGGTGATACGAGTAGCCGTGAAACCCACAAGTAGCATCACCAAAGGTCAACAAACTTTCAACCTCAAAGAAAACAAAGTACAAAACCTCAATGTAAAAGGTAGACACGATGCCTGTATCGCCCTAAGAATGCCAGTGATAGTAGAGGCAGTAAGCGCTATTGCATTAGCCGATTTACATCTTCGCCATAAAGCTAGAATATAATTAAGAGTTCATAAAGTACTTGAAGTGACTAAAGTATAAAGTAGTTGAAGCGCCTAGAATACAAAGTTCATAGAATGACTAAAGTTGGTTGTAAACTTCGATTTTGCTATACATATTTATGATTTAGCTATACAGTACTCTAAACCTCTAAACTTCTGAACCTCAAAATTAGTAACTGATATCTACTAGTCGTTAAATGGTAACTGAAGCTTTAATACTGGTTATTTCTGCAGGCTCAATGAACTTCAACTTACCAAAAGCAATTTACAACTCATGCACTGTTAACTGTCACCTATTCACCATTATCGGTTAACTGTTATCTATTAACTACCTCCTACAAAGAATCGAAAAAGAAATCTAACCCCTTCACATTCTCCTCTTCAATCATCATAGTAAATAGACTAAAGTTAGGCAAGAATCCCGACCATTGCTTTCGCATTTGATAAAAATAATTGAAATCGGCAGCCATTTCTGGTCTCATATCTGCTAAATCCATTACAACAGTATTGAACTTTCTAAACAGCGGAGCACTCGAAGCCATTAAAGCATCATCAATAGTGATCATTTTTAGAATTTTCTCCAAAAGTTTAGCATCCCTAATTTCTAATGTGGCCACCAATAGCTTATAAATATTAGCATAGAAATACTGAAGTTTAGTGGAGTCATTCACCAATTTACTTGGAACATCTTTTAAATTTAAAGACTGAATCTCTTGTTTTACCTCATCGTGTTTTCCAAGTGCAGCCAAACTGAGGATTCTCATGGATTCAAATGCTAGCTTAGTATAATAATCCTTTTCTAATTTAATGGCTTGCTCCGAAACATTGAAAATAGAACTAAAGTTTCCTTTTATCTTAGATTCTTTAGTTAAAGCCCTTAACTGATGGAAATACAATGACAGCCATTTGAAGTAAATATGTGTATGCATTTCGCTATTCGAAAACTGAAGTGCCTTGCTCATCCAATCATCCATATCTAGGTTCTCTCCAAAAAGCGCATATAAGCCAGCCTTGGTCTGACAATAATCGGCAAATATTTCTTGATCTTCTTGCTGCCAGTTGGGCTCAACTACATGCATTAGCTTTTGAAAGGTAACAGAATCTTGCGCTTTTCTGGCTTCTTCTAATTTATCTAAAAATGTTTGGTAAAATTCTTTAAATTCACTCATGGTTTATATGTTTTCTATAATTTCTAATAGGGCACTCATATGATATACTGTGGCATCGGCTTGCTCACATTCTTGTTTACTTTTATTATTCTCTTTGAACCAAATAGTTTTCCAAGACACCGATTTTGCTCCTTCAATATCTTTTTCACAACTATTGCCAATCATTACCAATTCAGACTCCTCCAATTTTAATTCTTGTTGGATATATTGAAAGAATTTATGATGCGGTTTTTCGTAACCAATATCGCTTGAGGAAAAAACACGATGAAAATATTGGGACACTCCTACCCTTTTTAAGGCCTCAACAATATCTTGTGAACTAGAATCATCAGCATTACTGGCCATCACAATTGTATACTTCTTCTGCAATTGCTTCAAAATTTCTTCAGCTCCAGAAACCAAAGATACCAATGGCCAATCTTTCATGGCTCCTTCAAAAGGAAGATCACGCATAATGGTGTCTCCCCAATCAAAAACAAGCGCTTTAATAGCCATAATGTTCTTTTATTTTATGGAAAAACACCTGTGGAGTCCTCACTACTTTTCTTTTTTCGTAATCAAAAGCTAAAATCCCTGTTCGTCCAGTGAATACCATTTTCGCATCAGAAACTCTATTTACTTCATAGTTCAAATGGAATAAAGGCCCTTTTTGCTCACCCAAACTAACTTTCACCATCAGCTCATCGCCATGAAAAACTTCAGCTAAATAATCCACATGCGCATCTTTCATAATAATCCCCAATCCCTCACCAATATTCATCTCCGAATATCCTAAGCTTTTTAAGTAGCCGATTCTAGCTTCGTGAAACAATGCCAAAGACTTATCATTCCCCATATGACCACCATAATTAATATCTGAAATGGACACCATATATTTCATTATAAAATCAGTCATTTTGCAACCATTTTTCGAGTTGTTCTTTGATCATCTTTTGCTGCTCTTCAGTAAAATGACGGATACGTGTTGAATGGGATCCACCAGATAAAACCAGTTTAATGGCATCTACTCTTGAATCTGGATTTACCGAAGTACTGCTCCATGGGTCTAATTCACCATAGACATAAATCATCCTATTACCTTCATTATGGATAAAATCGTATACTTCATTCATAATTTCCGCATCATATTCAAACCTTAATTCTTCGGGAACAAAAGCAATATTACTAGAGTTTTCCACTTTTCGTAGATAAGGTTGTAAAGAGTCCAAATCATAATCGTAATAACCCAATTCACGATAAGCCTGAACCATAAATGGCATGAGTTCATCTAAAGTAGATTCAAAATAAAAACTCACTAAACCCAAATCGAACATGGGTTTCATCATTTTTTTGGGTCTACTATATTTTTTTGGTATATCTTCTAATTCAAGACTTCCCCATTGAAAATAAGAAAAAGGAAACTCTAAAACCATAAACTCATAAGCTGCCGTATCGTTTATAGCAAACTTTTGCTCATTCTTATCGGCCCCTGCTTTAAATTTTGGAAATATTTTATCGAAATTCTGTAACATCAACCTTTGATAATTCAATATAATGGCATCCTCTTCTGGTGTGGCCACATGACGCAAAAACCAATTGATGCGCACATCTTCCTGCTCTAAATTTAAAGGAGCCACATAAGGCATACTAATATGCATATCCTCTGGGTAATAGTATTTATAAAAAATACTGGTTTGTCCTCCTTTAGAAATCCCAGTACTTATCCAATGGTTTTTATAAAACTTTGAAAAAGTATTATAAACATGGTGATGATCGGCTGCTGCATTAGCGGTATTTAGTTGTGCCCAATTCATAGAATCAGGTGCACTTTCACCAAAATAACGATGCTCAACAATGATTTGATTGGCACCAATTATCCTTGCTGGCTCCGAATAAAAATTTCCTCCAGCTCCATAGCCTTCGGTCACCATTACTGTAGGTAGGCTATCGTTTAAATGAGTCAAATATAATTTTTGTGTAAACTGACCCGCTTTTGCATCTTGATGATCGATATATTGATCTATATATAAGGTGTAAGTTTCAGGGGAAATAGAATCAGCTGAGGTTTTTTCATAATCAACACCATCAATAGAAGCTAAAAAGAGCTCCACTTTTGATTTGTTCTGAGCCACAACAAAATGGCCACTTGCTAAAAACAATAAAACTAAACCTAATAATCTTGTCTTCATATTTATGATTTTTTCCAATTTATCTGCGAAATTACAATTCCAATCATCATTAACCCTGCTCCCATTAAGGATCTCCATCCGTGTTGTTCATTCAACAAAAGCCATCCCCCGAGCATGGCAAATGCCGACTCAAAGCTAAGAATAATTGCCGCTTGTTCCGAAGCCACTTTCTTTTGTGCAAAAACCTGTAATGTATAGGCTATTCCTACTGCAAAAATACCACCATATATAATAGGGATGTATCCACTTAGAATTTGTGTCCAAATGACATCTTCCATTACAAAAGCTACACTTAAGCTTAAAATAGCCGTAATGGTAAATTGAATAATGGAAAGTAAGAGAATAGCATACTTTGGTGCAAAATAACCAATCATCATCACATGAATAGCCCAGAATACCGCACTTATTAAAACCAAACTATCACCCCAATTAATAGAAAGTCCTTCTTTTACACTTAGAAAATACAAACCAACAACTGCTAAAATAGCACCGAACCAAATATGCAAACCAACTTTTCTCTTCAGAAACAAATAGAATATGGGTACTAAAACCACATATAAACTCGTAATAAAACCACCATTTGCAGCACTTGTAAATTGCATACCTATTTGCTGAAGGCTAGCAGCTATAAATAACGCCACGCCTAATATCAATCCTGCTAGGCTAATTTTCTTAAACTCTTCTATTTTTAATCGTTTCCTATCTTTTTGTAGAAAATAAAGCGGAAGCAATGACAAACTTCCCAAAAGAAACCTCACTCCATTAAAAGTATAGGGGCCTACATAATCCATCCCCGACCTTTGTGCAACAAAAGAGAATCCCCAAATGGCAGAAACAAGGATTAAAACCAAGCTATATTTAAATGATTTCATACAGTTTTTTTAGGCTACGAATATATCATTTAATCTCATGTGCTCTTAAGTTAAAATCATTGATTCATATAACTCTTCAGATTAAAATAGCTATTAGATAATAGGCTTCAAAAGAGAAAAACCAGCCAAATACTTAAGAGTAGAATCAAATTAAATACATACGATAATTCAAAAACATCAAAGATTAGCAATCTTAAATAAAATTGATTATATTTGAACTACAAGAAAAAACATGAACTCAATTAGCAAAATATTAATTGTTGATGATTCTGATGCCAATTTGGATCTACTCAAAGGAATATTAAGAAAAACCCAAACCTATAAAGTAGCTACCGCCAAAGATGGTAAATCAGCATTAACAAAAATTCGTAGCCAAAAATTTGATATTATTTTATTGGACTATGTAATGCCTGGAATGAATGGTTTAGAAGTCTGTACAGAAATAAAAAAAGACAAAACCAATAGTGAAACCCCAGTAATCTTCCTTACTGCTGATCATTCTGAAGAAGTATTAGCCCAAGCTTTCGACGCAGGCGCAGTTGATTTTATAAAAAAGCCCTTCGGAAAAATGGAATTACTTTCTCGAGTGAAGAATCATCTACAATTGGTTGAAAACAATAAGGAATTAGCCATTGCCAAGGAATATGCCGAAGTCGCCAATAAAACCAAAGGTGAATTTCTGGCCAACATGAGCCACGAAATTAGAACACCTATGAATGGAATCATCACCGTGGTGGAATTTCTTAAAGACACTCAAATTACAAAAAAACAAAATGATTTATTAGATATTATCAAAACTTCCTCTGATAATTTATTGGAAATTATAAATGACATCCTAGATTTTTCAAAGATAGAAGCTGGACAAGTAGAATTAGAATTTATCAATTTTAATTTAAGAGAGGAAATTGAATCTGTTCTTAAACCTCTTGAAATTCGAGCCAAAGAAAAAAGCTTGAAACTTGAATTAAAAATTGATGACAATATCCCTAATATGATGAATGGAGATATTTTAAGGATCAAACAAATCATCATTAATTTGGTAAATAATGCCATAAAATTCACTCAAGAAGGAGGAATCACTTTAGAGATAAAAGAAGAAAACTGTAATGATGGGAAGCATTGTATTCTTTTTGAAGTTATAGATACCGGCATTGGAATATCCATTGATAATCAGAAAAAACTATTCAAGTCATTTTCTCAGACCGATGCTTCTTCAACTCGGAAATATGGTGGAACAGGTTTAGGATTAGCCATCTCTAAAAACTTAGTAAAAATGATGGGTGGAAAAATACAAGTAAAAAGTCAAACCAATATGGGCTCTACTTTTTCCTTCAACCTGATTCTGAATACACCATCCTCTGAAGCTCCTAAAAAGAAAGCTATCAAGCCTCAATATAAAAGCAAACTAGAGCGCAAAATCATTCTTGTGGTGGATGATAATGAAATCAATCGAAAAGTAGCGAAAATGACTTTGACAAAGTTTGGTCATCAAACCGATTTGGCCATAAATGGAATCGAAGCCTATCAAAAATACTTAGAAAAACATTACGATTTGATACTAATGGACGTTCATATGCCAGAATTGGATGGCATAGAAACAACCGCCATGATCAGAAAGCACGAAAAAGAGGACTCAATCTCCAATCCCATTCCAATAGTGGCGATGACAGCAGCTGCCATGAAAGGTGATAGAGAACGATTTATAGAGGCCGGAATGAATGAATACATTAGCAAACCCTTTAAAGTTGCCGACCTAGAAAACATACTGCATCTCATATTCAGGTAATTGAATACCTATATTATTTTTATAAAGAATAAATTACCATTGAATGTGACAAAACTCCGTTAAATAATGTGCCACAACCAAAGTTTAGTGTAATTTTGTTATTTATTTAACAAGCATCATTATAACATGAAGTTCAAGCCAGAAAAATATAAATTAGAGGATGTTTCCATGCAGCCTTTTATTGATGTTGATGAAATTGAAGGGTTACTATCAACTACAAAAAGCACAGCTGAAGAAGTCAGAAGAGTCATTGCCAAGTCATTGAGCAAACAAAGGCTAAATATGGCAGAGACAGCAATTTTGGTAAATGCAGACGATCCGGTTTTGATTGAAGAAATCAAACAAGGTGCTCGAACGCTAAAAAAGAATGTCTATGGTAATAGAATCGTTCTTTTTGCACCACTTTATATTGGTAATAAATGCGTAAACAATTGCGAATATTGTGGTTTTAAAGCAAGCAATAAAGACGCTATTAGAAAAACACTTACCGACGAAGAAATCATCAAAGAAGTAGAAGCTTTAGAGGATAATGGACAAAAACGATTGATTTTGGTTTATGGGGAGCATCCTCATTACACGCCAGAATACATTGCCCATACAGTAGATTTAGTTTATGGAGTAAAAAAAGGTAATGGAGAGATCAGACGAGTTAATATAAATGCAGCTCCTCTTGATATTGAAGGTTTCAAAACTGTCAAAGACTCCGGTATCGGAACTTATCAGGTTTTCCAAGAAACATATCACCCCGAAGCATATAAAAAATACCATTTAGGCGGTCATAAAAAACACTATGCCAATAGGCTAACTTCTCTCGATAGAGCTATGGAAGCAGGAATTGATGATGTTGGAATTGGCGCTTTATTTGGACTTCACGATTGGAAATTCGAAGTATTATCTATGGTTCGCCATACCAATCACCTAGAAGCTTGTTATAATGTGGGCCCCCATACTATTAGTTTCCCACGTCTACAAGATGCATCCATGATAAACAAGGATGACAAATATATCGTTAGTGACGAAGAATTTACTCGTTTGGTGGCCATCCTACGTTTAGCTGTTCCTTATACTGGAATGATTTTGACCGCTCGGGAGAACGAAAAAATCAGAAAAGAAGTTTTACACTATGGTGTTTCTCAAATTGATGGAGGAACAAAAATTGAATTGGGCAACTACTCACAGGATGAAACTCAAAACCAAGCCCAAGACTTAAACAAAGAACAGTTCAAAATTAACGATGACAGAAGTTTAGCAGAAGTTATTGACGAATTGTTAGACGATAGCTTCTTACCTAGCTTCTGTACTGCGTGTTATAGGTTAGGAAGAACTGGTGAACATTTTATGGAATTTTCAGTTCCAGGATTCATTAAAAGATATTGTTCTGCCAATGCGATACTCACTTTAGCTGAATATATTGAAGATTATGGAAAAGAATCTACTGCTATAAAAGGTTGGAAAGTTATTGAGAAACAGTTAGAGGAATTGAAAGAATTCCAAAAAGTAGATGAAATAAAAGATAGAATTGAAAGAATTAAAAAAGGTGAACGCGACCTGTATTTTTAGTTCGTGAGAAAAATACATCATGCAATAGCCTAGATTTTTCTAGGCTTTTTTTATGAATCAACCATTCAAAAGGGCCCATTGTCCTTTTACTGATAAATTAAATTGCAATAACTTGCAAAATATTATATATTTGTATGAAAATCATACCGATATGAAAAATGCTATATTCTCATTAATCATCGTTTGGTTATTACCTCTTATTGTTTCTGCACAAACAACACTAATTCTACAACCCAATGCTCGAGTTGGTCAAGATGCCATAATTCATGGACTTGAAAGTGAAATGAATAAAAACTGGGGAAACACACCCAGTTTTAATATTAATACTTGGACCTATCAAGGAACTTCTGGTACTGTTCGAAGTATCATTCGCTTTGATTATTCTGAAATCCCTGAAGATGCCATCATCATTAGTGCTCACCTATCTTTATATGCTTGGGCTGCAGAAAATGGTTTTGGACCACATTCCACTATTAGTGGATCCAATGAATGTTTCCTCTATCAAGTTACATCAGACTGGAATGAGCAAGAAGTAACTTGGAATACCCAACCTTCTATTGCTGACATTGGAAAAGTTTATATTCCAGCTTCTACTTATCCAAATCAAGATTACCTTAGAATTGATGTCACAAATATGGTAAAAAAGCAAATAAACTATAACAACTATGGTTTCCTTATCAAACTAAAAGAAGAAAGCTATTATAGAATGATGAGTTTTTGTTCCAGTGACCATGAGAATAGTAAAAAACATCCTCAATTAATCATTCAATACAAAGAAACCAATCCAACCTCAGATACCTGCTTTGTTTTTCAACCTGGGTCAAGAGAAGGAAAAGACGCCATTCTTCATGGATTAATTAGTGAGATTAATAACAACTATGGGGACAATCCTCAAATTGCAGCCAATGCATGGACTTTTGGAGGAACACCTGGAGTAGTAAGAAACCTTATTGACTTTGATTTGAAAAAATTACCTTCAAATGCAAAAATTAAAAAAGCCATCTTATCACTCTATGCCTGGGATCATGTAAATAAAGAATTTGGTCAGCATTCTACTTTATCTGGATCAAATGCTTGCATTCTTCATCGAGTAATTTCGCCTTGGGAAGAAAATAAAGTCACTTGGAATACCCATCCTGAATATACAGACAAGAACAAAGTCACCATACCCTCCTCCGATTTTCCCACTCAAAACTATCCAAATATTGATGTTACTGAATTAGTTGAGGACATGGTGGCAATGCCAAAAAAGAGTTTTGGTTTTTTATTAAAATTAGAAACAGAAGAATACTACCGAATGATGAATTTTTGCTCATCTGATCATAGCAATCCAGAACTTAGGCCTCAATTAAAAGTGTTTTGTGAGCTTTATGAAGAAACAAATGACCCTCAAGTCAATAACACTAGCAATATTGACTTTAAAGATAGTTTTATTATTTACCCAAACCCTGCTACTAATAAATTACAAATTGATTCTAAGACTGAGATCAACTTTGATATCAAAATCTATAATATGAATGGGAGTTTGATTGATGAATTCACCAATGCAGATGAAATAATAGAATATGACATGACTAAATATCCTCAAGGAGTTTACCTATTCAGTTTTATTAGTAATGGATATATTTCACACCAGAAAGTTATCATTCAATAAATACAATTTATCGATTGTTTTACATCATTTAACAATAATTAGCTCTCCAATTTTGGGGATTAGTGGGTATTCAGTAAATTCGCAAAAAATTATTTAAACATGAATACCTTATTTATTATTTTACTCATTATATTTATCACTCCTTATATAGTGAGGTTCTTGGCTCCATATATTATGAAATACTTCTTCAGAAAAGTGCAAAAAAACATGGAACAGAATATGAATCAAGCCAATAACAATTTCAATCAACAAGATTTTAATTCCAATACTTCAAGTCAAAAACAAGAAACAACAAATAATCCAGCCAAAGAAGAATTGGGAGATTATGTAGATTTTGAAGAAGTAAAAGAAGAAACCAATAAGCCATAAATCTATGAATAATCAAAACCTATTCAAGAAAGCATTACCATATTTAGTAGCTATTATATCTTTTGTTATCATTAGCTTCATATTTATGAACCCTATATTAGAGGGGAAGCAATTGAGTCAGCATGATATAAAAGTTTATAAAGGAGTTTCGAAAGAAATAAAAGATCATAGAGCTGAAACTGGTGAAGAAGCACTTTGGACTAATTCCATGTTTGGAGGAATGCCTGCTTATCAGATTTCTACTAAATATCCTAACAATTGGATAAAGCATATTCATCAAATATTGCAACTAGGACTTCCCCGTCCTGTCAATTTCCTATTTCTTTACTTTATAGGTTTCTTTATCCTTCTACTTATACTTCGAGTTGATCCATGGCTGGCCTTAATTGGTTCCTTTGCCTTTGCTTTCTCCTCCTATTTCATCATTATTATTCAAGCCGGCCACAATACCAAAGCACTGGCATTAGCTTATATGGCGCCACTTCTAGGCTCCATTATTTTGACCTATCGCGGGAAGTACTTACTCGGAGGAATATTAACTGCACTATTTGCTGCTCTTGAAATTTCTGTAAATCATCTCCAGATTACATACTATCTCTTACTTTTCCTTATAATCGTTGGAGTATTTATACTTATAGACCATATTAAAAGAAACGAGCTTCCTCAATTTTTCAAAGCTACTGCAGTATTAATTATTGCAGCCATTTTGGCTGTTATGCCAAATATCACTAACCTTCTGGTCACTTCAGAATATTCTGCCCAATCTATGCGAGGAAAATCAGAATTGGTAAAAGATGGAAATATTCAAACCAGTGGATTAGATAAAGATTATGCCACACAATGGAGTTATGGTATTGGGGAAAGCTGGAGTTTATTAATACCAAATGTTAAAGGTGGTGGTTCTGGCGCATTAGCAGCAAATAAAAAAGCTATGGAGCTTATGGAGCCACAAATGAGACAAGTGGTTTCCCAAAACAGAATCTCCTCATACTGGGGCGATCAACCCATCATGTCTGGGCCAACTTATGCCGGAGCTATTATTATCTTTCTATTTGTATTGGGATTATTTTATGTAAAGGGATGGATGAAATGGGCTTTACTGACAGGAACAATATTCAGCCTGACCTTAGCTTGGGGAAAGAATTTCATGCCTTTAACCAGTTTCTTCCTCGACTATTTTCCTCTATATAATAAATTCAGAGCTGTAAGCATGATCTTAATACTCGCAGAACTCACCATTCCTATTTTGGCAATCTTGGCAGTGAAGGAAATCATATTAAAGCCAAGAATTATTCAAGAAAAGCAGAAGCAATTCTTTATAGCATTTGGAGCAACAGGAGGATTATTATTAATATTCTATATTCTTCCAACTGTATTTTTCAGTTTCTTAAGTCAAATGGAAATCGATGCATTTGGCGACAATCCAAGAGCTGCAGAATTAGTTGCAAATATTGAAATGGCAAGGATTAGTATTTTCAAAGCTGATGTAATGCGAAGTTTTATTTTCATTCTTTTAATAGCTTCTGCCCTTTATGTTTATTCTTTGGAGAAAATAAATAAAACCATTTTCTTAGCCATTTTCGCTGTACTCTTGCTGGCCGATATGTTTACCATAAATAGAAGATATATCAATGATGGCCATTTTGAAAGATCAAGAAAAATAGACACTCCTTATGTTGCTTCCACAGCTGACAAAGCAATACTAGCCGACAAGAGTCTAGATTATCGTGTCTTGAATTTAGGAAACCCATTCAACGATGGAGCGACAAGTTATTTTCACAAATCAATTGGAGGATATCATTCCGCTAAACTGGGTAGATACCAAGATTTAATCGATTTACGATTGCAAAAAGAAGTCAATGATATTATTTCCACATTACAAAGTGCAGGAGGTTTTACCGAAGTAAATAAAGCCCTACAAAATGTACCCACATTAAATATGCTTAATACCAAGTATATCATCTACAATCCCCAAGCGCAACCTATCCCAAATCCTTACGCCAATGGTAATGCATGGTTTGTAGAACATATTGAATGGGCTGATAATGCCAATGAAGAAATTGACAAATTAGCTAGCATCAATACCAAAACCACAGCCATCATTGATAAGAGATACCAATCTAAAATCGGTGATTACAAATCGTCTTCTTTTGCTGGTAATACCATTAAATTATTAAACTACAAGCCAAACCATCTCGTCTACGAATCTAATTCAACAACTGAGCAATTAACTATTTTTAGTGAAATATATTATGATAAAGGTTGGAATGCATATATCGACGGTGAATTGTCACCTCATTTCAGGGCTAACTACACCTTAAGAGCCTTGATAATTCCAGCCGGGAAACATAAAGTTGAATTTAAATTTCTTCCAGAAAGTTATTATACTGGAGAGAAAATAGCATTAGTGGGCTCTATTCTTCTTATTCTTGCTTTCCTTGCCATCATTGGAAAAGAGATTAAATATTGTAAAACCAAAAAAGAAGAATAAATGCCCAAAAAGAAGGTGTTGATATTCACATATTATTGGCCACCTGCAGGAGGCGCAGGTGTTCAGCGTTGGTTGAAATTCACCAAATACCTTCATGACTTTAATATTGAACCCATCATTATCACAGTTGATGAGAAACAGGCTTCATACGCTCAAATAGACGAATCTCTTAACCTAGAAGTCAAAGAAAATCAGAGAATCATTAAAACCAATTCTTTTGAGCCATTGAATATCTTTTCCTTCTTTGCAGGAAAGAAAAATGTACCTTATGCTGGTTTTGCCAATGTGAACAAAAAGACAACCATGCAAACCATCTCTCGCTTTATTAGAGGAAACTTCTTTATTCCCGATCCTCGTAAAGGATGGAATAGATACGCTTTAAATAAAGCAGAACTTTTAATCAAAGAAGAAAATATTGACACTATCATTACCACGGGGCCTCCCCACTCTACTCATCTAATTGGTTTGAAACTGAAAAAGAAATACGACCTCAAGTGGATTTGCGATATGAGAGATCCGTGGACTGATATTTATTATTATAAAGATTTATTGCATATTCCATTTGTTAAGAAAATGGATGCCAATCTTGAGAAAAAAGTACTAACTGAATGTGACAAAATTGTCACGGTTAGCTCAGGTTTGAAAAATATTTTCGCCCATAAATCGGAGAAGATCACATTAGATAAAATCCATATTATCCCAAATGGTTATGATGAAAGTGACTTCAAAATGAGCCTTTATAAAAAAAACGAGACACTGACTATCGCATATGTGGGAACTATGGCAGAAATATATGAGCCTACTCCTTTTTTCGATGCTTTTGAGAGGAGTCTACAAAACGGAATTCCTTTAGAATTAAAACTCGTAGGCAAAGTTTCACCACCCATATTAGAAGCATTAAGAAATAGAAGTTGGAGCAAAGATGTAAATATAGTAGGACAAGTAACCCATGACGCAGCTATCCAACATATGCAATCTGCTGATATCTTACTATTACTCATCCCCAACACT
This sequence comes from Lentimicrobium sp. L6, assembly GCF_013166655.1. Taxonomy (NCBI): domain Bacteria; kingdom Pseudomonadati; phylum Bacteroidota; class Bacteroidia; order Bacteroidales; family Lentimicrobiaceae; genus Lentimicrobium; species Lentimicrobium sp. L6. The sequence continues at coordinate 2,967 of NZ_JABKCA010000036.1, read as the reverse complement.
AAAGATTCCAAAGGAATACTAACAGGTAAATTCTTTGAATATTTGGCAGCCATGAAGCCAATACTAGCCCATGGTCCAAAAAATGGGGATATTGATGATATTCTAAAGCAGACAAAAGCTGGTGAGCTATTTGGCTATGATGATTCCGATGGAATGAAGAATAAAATTGATTCTCTATATAAGGAATACTTTTTAAATCAAACTCCTTTCCAAAGTCAAAATATAGAAAGCTACAGCCGCCAGAACCTAAGTCAAAATTTATCTAAAATAATCTTAAGCTTATAAGTATTTCTCTAATCTATAGGAAGCTCTTCCGTCTCTGATAATATTTCGTGAATAAAGTTTGCTATATCGTATTTCCCAGATAAAACTATCCTTAATTCTTTAATAATACGATACTCCTCTTCAAAATTTCCTTCAGCAATCATTTTACAAAATACATCAACAGCCATCTTCCCTTCTAAAACCAGATTCGAATTGCTTTCACTATAAAAACCCTTACCAATTAAAAGACCTAAAGTTCTGTTTCTACTTAAATCATTCAAAGCAGTCAAACCAAAATCACCATATCCACAATATTTAAATATTGTTTTTTTTCTGCCACCAAATTTTAAAAGAATAGCTCTCATTTCATTGAAAGCCTTTGTCAGAAACAAAAAACGAAGATTTGGAGAATCATATTGAGCATCAACAATACCTAAAGCAATAGCATAGATATTCTTCAATACACTTAGCAACTCTACTCCTCTTATATCTGTAGAATAATCCAAATGAATACATGTACCTTTTACTAAGTCTCTGAAAATTGGAAACAAAGTAATATCTGCAGCCCCTACCGTAAAAGCAGTTGGCATGTTATTAATTAGTTCTCGAGCGAATGTAGGTCCTTTCCAAGTCGCAATTCTATAATCCGTTCTTGAGATTAAGCTTTCTGCAATAGTATAATGTTCATCTTTACTTAAACCTTTTGCCAAATTAATTAATACTACTTCCGGATGAAACAATCCTTTATGTTGTTCAATAAACTCAAATATGACCGAAGAAGGTATGGCCAAAAAAACAAATTCAAAATTGGATAATACTTTAACATCTAAAGTGGCTCGTAATCTCCAAGTAAGTTTAGTATTAGGAAAGTATTTGGTATTTAGTTGGTCCTTATTAATAGAGTCAACAACATCTTCTTCAATAGATATAATGGTCACTTCTAATTCTGGCTTCATTGCCAATGCATTACCCAAAGAAGTTCCCATGGTTCCTCCTCCTATAATGCAGACTTTTGTCCTATTCTCCATTATTTAATTTTAGTTAATCAGCAAATATAAAGAATTAATAGAAAATGCAGTGATCAATGCTTAAACATTTATTTTTACTTTAGCCAAAAAATAAGAAGTGGGAATAATTCAAAAACAAAGCATATATGGTCTAGTCCTTTCTTACCTAGGAGTAATTTTAGGATTCATCACCACTGGATACTTAATGCCAAAATTCTTACTTGAAGAAGATATTGGTTTGTTAAGAGTCCTTGTATCTTATGCTACCTTGGTTGCGCAATTTGCAGGATTAGGCTTTTCTATTGTTGCAGTACGAATGTTCCCCTATTTTCGAAATCCCAAAACCAATCACCATGGTTTTCTTGGCCTATTCCTAATTATTTCAATGGTGGGGTGGTTTATTATTATGTTCCTTTTTCATTTCTATGAAAAACTATTCATGGTTAAAGATTTTATGGCGTCCCCTCTCCTAAGCAAATATTTTATTTGGATCATTCCATTATCCCTCTTTATTCTTCTCTACAATATTACCGATGCCTATTATCGCTCTTTATACAATGCATTAAAAGGAGCATTTCTGAAAGAAGTGATACAAAAGATATTTATCCTAATTGCACTGATCCTATATATACTTAATATATTCCCATTCTCAAACCTTGTCCAATATTATATATTTGCTTTTGCAATACCACCACTAATAATGTTCTATACCCTATGGAAGCAAAATGAGCTCAAACTCATTCCTGATTTCAAATTTCTAAACCCTGTATTAAGGAAACAAATAGGAAGCGTTGCACTTTTTGGAATGTTAACTAGTTTCTCAGGTATCTTAGTATTAAACATCGATGTATTAATGATACAAAAATACATGACCCTTTCCGATGTAGGTATATATACTATTACTTTCTTTTTTGGAACACTGATCAAAATACCAGCAAGACCTTTAACAAGAATTAGCGGCATAGTCATTGCGGAATCATTTAAAATTAACGATAATGAAAATATAGATTCAATTTATAAGAAAAGTAGTATTACGCTACTTACAATTGCCTCATGGGTTTTCCTAGGATTAATGATAAATCAAGAAAATATTCTCTTTATAATAGGTGAGAATTACCGACCTGGTTTATATGTCATTTTTTTTATTGGCCTTTCTAATGTCCTTGAATTATCAACTGGAGTGGTCAATCTCATACTTTTCAATTCAAAATACTATAGATACTCATCACATTTTATATTTATTTTTGTTATTCTTGTAGTAATAAGCAATCTTATTCTTATTCCACAATATGGAATAATAGGCGCTGCTTTAGCTACATTTTTATCTAAGACAATATATATGATAATAAAAGTGGTATTTGTGAAGTTGAATTTAGGCTATAGTCCCTATACCTGGAAGACAATTATTCCAATTATCATCATTATTATTGTTTATGTAATACAATTATTACTACCAAAACAAAATAATTTCATCATTGACATCATTTCACGATCTACGATTGCTTCTATACTGTTTCTTGTTCCAATCATTTGGTTTCAAGTATCATCAGACATCAACCAATGGCTTAACAAGATATATAGCACCATCAAAAACAAGGTAAAACAACCTAAGTAAATCACCGTAAATATCAAACAATGCGAAATTAACATTAGGAAAAGCGAAATAAAGCAGTACTTTTGCACTCGCAATTACAGC
>NZ_JABKCA010000035.1 GCF_013166655.1 Lentimicrobium sp. L6 | reverse complement strand
CAGGAGTTACAGCAGGAGTTACAGCAGGAGTTACAGCAGGAGTTACAGCAGGAGTTACAGCAGGAGTCATTATATGGAAAAGTATTACGATTAGTACAAGTTAAAACATCATCAACACAAGAACTATCTAGAGCATTAGGACAAAAATCTATATCAGGTCAGTTATATACAACAGTTAATAAACTTAAAGAAGATGGTTTAATAGCTTGGACAATACCAGATACTCCTAAAAGTTCTAAACAACAATATAAGATAACAGAGAGAGGGAATGTATTCCTTCAAATATTAGATAAAAGTTAGGTGTGGATAGTTTAAACATTGGCAAGTTGTCGAAGATGATGATAAAAACGAAGCTTTAAAAGGTAGTCTTCGACAGAAACTTAGACATAGTGTCGAAGCTGCGGTTGGATATGATTTTAAAGGTAATTAAGCAACGCATGGTGACAATGTCCATGCAGATGCTTTTAGAGATAGAGATAATGATACGCATGGACATGGACAAGTAGGTAATGACCATGCTAGAAATAGAAATAGTAACAATGTTATTACAAATGGTAAAGGTAAAGGAAGTGATAATGATAAAATAAACGATTATGCAACAACAGAATCTATTCTTCAATATCTTAACATTTGATTTTCCTGCGGAAAAGCAAACGTTCTATTTTTCAAAAGAGGATAACGAAAGATGCCAGTGTTTACACAAAACACTTTTCCCAAACGAAATAGATTCTTTGTTTCCGGGCATTAGCAGTAACGGGGTAGATTCCATATACACTACATTTACAGGAGAGCAGGAAGGCTTTTGTCCTCTTGAAATTAATCTTAGCACCGAAAACCAAGACCTTGTAAAACGATATTTCAACAGACAGATAAACTACTATTTCAGAATCATAAAGAAGCAAATTGTTAAAGTAGGATTTATCAAAGAAAATCAGGTTTGGGTAAAAGTTCCCAAAGAGTCAACAACCCAATGGGATGTTTATATGAAATTTTCCCTAAAGGTTCAAATTTCAACAGTCAGCAAATTTCCTGAATTGTTAGTTTCCTTTGATGGCATTTCCAAAGTTCTGAAAAAGTCCGTTGCAGACCTTATTCAGGAAGTCTCCCCTACTTGTTTTAATTGGGTATTGCATGGAAAACAACTTCAAAAATGGGAATGGTTATCGGAAGAAGATGTGCCGGACTATTCAAAATACTATCCGGTATTAAATAAAAAGCTGCAAGCAGCTTTAGAAATACCAACCGAAGCACCGCCACGGGATAATCGTTACCCTAAATACTTAAAAAACATCAATGCTTTTTATACGAAATTCCTGAATGTAAAGGAGTTTAAAGAGATAGTACCAATTCATGATGAGGGATTTTTAAATGTAAGCTCAACACGGATTAACTTAACATCAGAAGAAAGTAATCTATTGGTATTTGGCAAAAACCAAACGGGTATTGTACCTAAAACTTGCTTGAAGAATCTAAAACCATTTAAAGCCAGTCCATACAAAAAGGTTCACTTGTTTTTCATTCTTCACGAAGACGCTGTGAATGAAGCCATAGAGTTAAACAAACGATTTGTTAATGGCTTTCGTTGGTTTAGAGGATTGTATCAATATGCCAATGTACTTTTTCATACTGAAAAAGGCTTTAGCATTACTTTTAAAGACAAGGACAATCCCATACCTGAGATTGAAAAAGAACTATTCGACAGGAATATTGATCCTGACATAAAATATATCGCCATATACATTACACCTTACGGTAAATATGAGCACGATCTTGAACGCCGTGAAATTTATTACAAAGTCAAGGAACTACTGCTAAAACGAAAAATCACTTCACAGGCAATCGACCCTGAAAAGATGATGGCTCAGGGTGATGATTGGGTCTATAGTTTGCCTAACATTGCTGTCGCAATATTGGCAAAACTAGACGGTATTCCCTGGCGATTGAATACACCTATCAAAAATGAATTAATAGTTGGTGTTGGAGCTTTCAAGCATGTTGAAGAAAACATACAGTACATTGGTAGTGCATTCAGCTTTTCCAATGATGGTAAATTCAACAGCTTCGAATATTTCATGAAAGATGAAATAGAAATGCTGGCAGGTAAAATATCCAAATCAGTAAGAGAATACGCAACCATTAACAACCAACCAGAAAGGCTAATCATTCATTTTTATAAAAGCATGAGCGAAGTTGAGTTGCAACATATTGAAAAGGCACTCAACGAAATGGATTTACCAATTCCGGTGTTTATCCTTTCCATAAACAAAACAGAATCAGAAGATATAGTTGCCTTTGACAGGAGTTGGAAAGACCTCATGCCAATAAGCGGAACATATATAAATATTGGTAACAGCAAATACTTACTATTCAATAATACACGCTATCCAGATGGGCTTTTCAGCAAAGCCGATGGCTTTCCGTTTCCCATCAAACTGAACATTGATTGCACCGATAAAGGGCAGTTGAAAGATGTAAAAGTAATCAGGGAACTAATCGACCAGGTATATCAGTTTAGCCGTATGTATTGGAAATCAGTAAGGCAACAGAATTTACCAGTAACAATAAAATACCCCGAAATGGTAGCCCAAATCGCTCCCCACTTCGATGGTGACGACATACCAGATTTCGGAAAAGATAATTTGTGGTTTTTGTAACTTGACAATATTATTAATAATAAAAATTAGATCCAATGAAATTAAAACTAAGACAACTTTCAATCTTCCTTGTGTTAATATTTTTAATTACAAGTTGTAGCAGTAAAAAAGAGAAATCCGTAAAATTTATCTCCTGGGGTGGTAAATTTCAAAAAGATTTAGTTGAAAATTGGGTAAAACCAATATCAGATACATTAAACATCAGTTTAACATCTGAATCTTGGAACGGCGATTATGGAATATTAACAAGTAGAATTACAAAAGGAATTAACACATGGGATATTATTCACGTTGAAGATCACTACATTAACCATCCTAGTGCAGAAAATATTTTTGAAAAATTCAATACTGAAAACAAATGTAAGTTTAAGGATGAGTTATTCAATGAATATGGAATACCATTATTGCAATATGGTTATATACTTGCATATGATACTAGAAATAATGAAGTTGAAAATCCAACTTGGAATGATTTTTTTAATATTCAATCTTTTTCAGGGAAAAGAGGATTGAGAGATTTTCCAATTGGAAATATTGAAATCGCACTTTTAGCTTTAGGGCGTGGGTTGGATTCCTGTTTATATAATCCACTGCTAACCAAAAATGAGATAGAGCATCAATTAGATGATGCATTCGATTTACTTAATTCTATTAATTCAGAAACAATTTGGTGGACTACAGGGGATCAACTTCAAAAAGGATTAGAATCTGGGGAATTTGCTATGGTTGCTTCTTGGTCTGGCAGAATCTGGTCAATAAATAAGTCTGCTAAAAATAAATCAACTATTAAAATAAATCCTAAAGATGCCTTAATAAGCACTGACTGGCTTATTATTCCTAAAGGCGCAAAAAATATTGAAGAAGCAAAGCAATTACTATTTAATCTTTATAAATATCCTCAAAATGCCAAAAACTTTTCTTTAGCTCAAGGCTACTTAGTTCCATCTGAAGACATTAGTATCAATAATAGTGATTCAGAAATATATTTGAAGCATGGTTCATTTAAGAATAAAAAAGGGATCATAATTAACAATCGTTTTTGGAGTAAGAACTTTTCATGGATTTCCCAAGAATGGAATTCTTGGCGATTAAAAAAGTAATAATGGACGGCTTTTATATATCAGATGTCTTAGAAGGATTTAATACTAGTTTACCTGTTATTTTAACAGCATCAGTAATAAATACATTCATTGGGTTTTTATTACTTTCATTCGAAGTAAACTCTTCTAGGAATAAACCTAAAACATTCAAATATGCGTATTATTCATTATTGTTACCCTTACTTCTTGCACCAGTCCTTCTATCATTATTCATAAGTAAATTTTCTCAAAGTATATTTGGTCTTTCAAGTAATGACAATCCTTGGATTTTACTTTTTGGTGGAATTCTATTTCATAGTTGGATTGCTTATTATTTATTAAAACACATTTTCAATGCTCACATAAAACTGATCACTTTTAAATCGATTGATTTCAATTTGGCATCTTCAAATAGTAATTACAAAAGCCTAAGCCTATTTGTTATCATTTTTATTAAGCCCATACTTTTTACTCTTTTTTTCTGCGTTTTATTAAATCAGTCCATGATATCACTTCCTACGTTTACAGGTGGAAAAGTTGAAACGTACATTTCTCATATTTACAACTTTATAAGCAATTTAATGAATGGCAATCCTGAAGTTAATACGAGTTATATATTAATAAGTATTATTTCTTTCATTATACTTAACCTAGGGATTGTATATCTATTTGTTCAATTAATCCGATCAATCCATTTATATAAGTTCAAAAAAAACATTCTTTTTTTATTTAAACGCAACTCTATAAAAGGATTAAATTTAAATCTATTCCTTTATTTATCTTCCGGTGTTTTCTTTTTGTTCAGCGTATTTGTTCTCCTTGCAATAGCAAATAAATCAGAGTTCATTTGGGATGAAAATTTTATAAAAATTATAAGATCTTTATTTGGCAAACATCTTATAATCATTTTTATATCCTTTACGCTTTTTCTTACAATCTATACAATATCTTTAAAATACCTTCCGTATTACTTTGGCGATAGGATCTTCCAGCACTATCAGAAATTCATTACTGTAATCTCATATTTTGCGCTACTCCCTCCTGTAATTTTTGGTTTGATTGCATTTCTTTCAGCAGGGAAGAATAATTCTAATTACATAGAATTTTTCACACTCATATTATATTCTTTCCTACTTATTCTATTCTTTTTCAATAAGACTTCTGTTCTCAAGCATATACCAATTTACCTTAACACCAAGAACATGAGGCACAATAGAAAGAAAAGAATACTGACTATTCAATTAACTGACCTATATAAGGTTTCAATTCCATTATTTATTACAATGTATTTTTTGTGGATAGAGGATGGTATTACGACACTATTGAGTGATGAACCAAACAATTTTGCCAATACAATACGTGGATTATATCTGTCAGATTTATCACCCCAGATTTACTTGGGAGTATTAATATGTTTCTTATTCTATTTGGTATTAATCTTTGGTATTCAAAAGCTCCAAAATATTATGAAAAAAATTGTTATAAAGTCATTACAAAAACAAGTTATTTATATTGGCTTATTTTTTACAATTCTGATCAGCTCAGTATCATCTGCAAATGCCGGTGTAAATGATTTTGTCATAGCCTCAAAAATGACTAGTATCGACTCTACTGTATCGATGGTCGAAATTAAAAGCCTTCATGTTAACTTTAAGGACAAGTGTTATTTAGATATTGGAAACTGTATTACAAAACTCAGAATTGATACTTTAAATTTCAACTATGATAAATCTATCTTATGCATTCGTGGTGGAAGTCAAAATGTTGATATTGAAATTAAACATGTCATAGGATCGAATACACCTTCAAAATGTCCTGATATAAAATTTGAGAATATTTATCTTAATCGTGTTGATATTAATGAAGATAATCATCATTATTTGGAGGAATCATCATTCTTCAATCTAGATTTAAGAGATGGGAAGACTTCTTTTAGAACAATAAATGTAATGAATTCATGCATCCCTGATATTACCATTAGGGCAAATTTTAAATCAAAGAATATCCTATTAAAAAATATTTCAACATCAAATATTGATATAAAATCAAATTCTAGTGATCTTCCTACTGTTAATATGGAACTAGTCAACATTTCTTTTGTGCCGATATTACTAGACCATTTGTCTATTCGTATTGAGAAGATTAACATTTCAAATTTCAGATTGGAAACTTATAATAAATCAGACTATTCTTTAAATTTAATATTGCGTGATTTAAAGTTGTTTGGACAAAATAAAATCGTAACAAATAATGTAAACACAAGCCTCGAAATATTTAAACTAAACCTTTTAAGTAACCTAAGTATTTCTGGTAATTCATATAAAGATTTAATTGTTTCAGAAGTGTCAAGCACTAGCAAAGAACCTTCTAATTTATCAATAGATGCACCAATCTCTTTAAGTGGTGATATTAAGCTTATTGATGTAAAACTAAATCAAGTTTCAATTAATTTAGGCAGCAAAATTTATTCGAAACTTGACAACATTGAGCTTAGAGATTTGCAAGCAACCTCTAAAATAATAATTGATAAGGAGTTGCTAAAATGGTATAGTGAGAATTGTTCAAATCCAATCGTCCGTAGAGACATCTTAAAACATTTCAAAGAAAAAGGAGTTTATGAAGATAGTCAAGCGATTGGACTTCAGGCTGTTTATTATGATAAAAAATCTGATTTAAGCTCTTTGTTTCGACCATTATCATGGGTAATAGATAAATTAACAGGATTCGGAATTGAATTATTAAATCCTCTAATTACATTCTTAATCTTATTACTTGGCTACTTGGTCATCCGATTAATTCTTGTTTATAAGCTTTATAATGGATTTTCATTTTCATTTTTTGATCTTATCCTTGATGACAAAATACTAGCGGATACAGAAAAAGCTAAAGAAAAAAAGGCATTATATCTCAAAATATTAAGGTTGTCTTTTAATATTTTAGTATTTATTCAAATAACTCTTTTATCAATTTATTTATCGCAAACAACATTACAATAGCCCTATGTCATATACCGAGAAAGAAATTTATTGGAATGAAAAACACCAAAATCCAAATTGGTCTGATGAAATACACTTTTCAGAGTTTTTTGAAAATGAAATGAACGAATTGAATTTTAATAAGGGTATTATAAATAATACAGAGATTACATCTAGATTATTACTTAACCATTTATCGGTTTTTTCCTTTTCAAACAATACTAAAATAATTGATTTTGCTTGTGGAAAAGGTGATTTATTGCTTAGGTTAGCAGAGCATCTACCTTCTTGTCATAGTTTTGGTATTGATATTTCAGAATATGCTATTTCAAAATTTACAGAAAAAGTAGCTTCAAAAAAACTCACAGATTGTATTAAGCCAATAACTGGTTCGATTGAAAGCCTGAGAGAGTTAAATGAATCTTATTCAAATGATATAGATATTATTATTTGCCGTGATGCTTTTTACATGCTGACCCCAGAAGAACAATCATTATTTTTTAAGCTGTCAGAATCTTTGCTCAAGGAAACAGGTATTCTTTATATTGCAGATTCAGCGGTTAATATTAATATTGTTGATACTATTAAAAAACATGTAATCAAAAGGCAACATGGAGGTGCTCCTATAACATGGTCAATAAATGGTTCTGGAAGAAATTTCTCAATATCTGATAAAGCTCTTGGTACTAGATTAGATCTTATATCAAATCCTATTATTAACGAAGATGTAATTTACAAGAGTTTTGGTTCAGCAGCTAAATTCTGCTTGTCATCATCAACAAAAAACGCCTATGAAAATCTTAGTGAAATTGCAAAACCACAAAAAATAAAGAATCAAAGAATTTCTGATTATATATACGCTAAGTTTATATTTTGTAAAACACCGATAATTAAACATTCTGTGTCGTCTAGTATATTGGTCAAATTTAGCAAAAACTTTAGCTACCAAAACAATGAAACTATTATAAATAAAGGATTGTATAGTTTTGAAATTGGGAAATGGAATTTGGTTCTAGGTCAGTCAGGTGTTGGCAAAACAACAATCTTAAAATATATTGCAGAATGGTATAAAAATAAGAATATTGATATTAGCAATAAGCCAAAAAAAGTCTTTTTACTTGAACAAAATCCAAAGCTAATTGAAGATATTTCTGTCAAATCAAACTTGATACTTTTTAATAATAATGAAAAAATAATTAATCAAGTTCTTATTAATCTAGGATTACCTCAGAGCATATTGAAAAGAGTGCATTCCAGAAATAAACTAAGTGGTGGAGAATATCAACGCATTGCACTTGCTCAGGCTGTAATTTCAGAACCAGATTTATTACTCTTAGATGAACCTTGTACAGGTATGGATCAAGTGAAAAAATATCAATTCTTTTCTAATCTCAAATCCTACTATGTTTCTAATGAAATTAAATCTCCAACGATAATTGCGGTTGACCATGAGTTTAATTCAATCGAATCATTTTTTAATAACTATTACGAAATAATACATCAAAGAATATATGCAATTAGTAAATAACATTATCAATTCAGGTGTAAGGTATTACAATGAATACACACCTCTAACATCGTCGGAAGTTATTGACGATTTTGGAAACAAAGCAGTAAATTTTTGCTCGACACAATATCTTGGGATTCCCTGGCGTGCAGATTTTAATGAGCAGATAAATAGTATAAAAATAGATGGTTCTTTTTTTGGTTCATTGGGCAGCAATTATTTGGGTGGCACTCATCCTTCGCGTTTAAAATTAGAAAATAAGATTAAGAAACTCATGTCCTACCCAAAGGCTTTATGTTTCGCATCTGGGTGGGCAGCAAATTATTCAATTTGTGAATATTTGAGTAAGGATTATGATTTAATTGTTTCAGATATAAAAAATCACAACTCCGTAATTACTGGTCTAAAAGCTAATCATGTTAAAAAACTTATTGTTGATCTGAATGAAACTGATTTGTCTGAAATTGTAAAGGATTATAAAGAAGATAGGATCGCAGTTATTTATCCAACTGTAGAAGGTATTACTGGGGTTGAAACATTTTTAAAATTTAGCAATCTAGATGATAGAAGAAAAGTAACTATTATTACAGACGAATGCCACTCATTTGGTATATTAGGGCATCTTGGAATTAAGCAACATGGTTTTATCAGACCAGATATTAGAATGATTGGTTTCAGCAAATCATTAGGAATTATGGGCGCAGCTGTTTTGTCCAGCGAAGTACTAATTAATGATTTAACTCAAATTGCATCACCCTGGATATATTCAACTGCGATTCCACCTATAATTTGGGATGTTATATCAATATCGCTTGATATTTCTTTAGAATGCAAAAAAGAACGAATTCAGATTATTGACAAAGCAAATCTTCTAAGATCTGAACTCAATAGATTTGGAATATCCCATTCTGGATCTTTACATATTACTGGGATCAACTTTCCTTCTTCTATAGATCCAAGGCATATAGAAAATGATCTGAAATCACTTGGTTTTTTTGTAATTATTTCCGAACCTCCAACAACAAAAAATGATGAATTAATCTCACGAATTGCAATACAACCAACACATACTTATCAAGACATCCGTAAATTAGTGAAATGCATATTTGAACTTTTGTACATATAGTAATTAATCCAACCGCACAAGCCTACGCAGGTAAAGCGGTGTTCGTCAGTCGTTCCGTTTTGTTCCGCAAAAACATATATGCAAGGGTAAATAAACTCCCTACGGTCGCCCTTGCATATACCGTTCACTTACCATTTTGTTTGCGCTCCGGTAGGTGCTCACAAAATGCCGTTCACTTGTTTTGCTTCACACACTCTCTCCATCCTCACTAGCAGCTATTACATCCCCCCAAACCCTAATATGGTGTTCGTTCCTCACATATTTTTTAATTGGGGGTCTGCCGCTGCATATTAATGGGCTCGCCTGCGGGTCGCTGCGGGCTAATCGGGCTGTCATGTTTTTTGCATTCAGCCAATGCTTACAGTAGCTTCATTCCAGTCGTTCGTTCCTCTCTCCATTCATTCTGCAACTTTCAGCACCCCACGCAAGAGTAGCTCATTCTCTCCACTCCACTAATCCACCCTCAATTTCATAACGCAATCCGGCAGCATTTCCTACCCCAAATTAGTATTTATTTAAAAATGAAAATATCAAATACTATCAAACCCTTCAAAACTGCCAGAATTGCTTCATTCCATTTTTCCAACACACCCGTTTCGTTCCGTTCAATCCCTACACTTGCCTTTCCCATCCCAAAAGCAAAAACACACGCCAGCCCTGCCGTAAACGGTAGCTGTCTGCATCTCTCGTTCCTCGGGTTTTTGCATCCACCACCCTTGCTCCACTCGCAGTCGGCTCGCGCGCTCAGCTACAAAACTACATTCCGTTCCTCCATTCCGTTTTTCCGCTTTGCCAACGCAGCTCAAGGCTGTTTTACCTGCGTAGTCTTTTTTCAATCGCACACAGAAAAACAATATCTTTACTACATGGAAATTGCAAAAGGTTTTAAGTCGGATGATTATAATAACCTCAATTTAGATACACCACATTCTGATGATTGGGAATCTGCTATTCAAATATTTACACATCGGTTTGAACCAAGATATTTAGAACCAATTCGTTTGTTAATTCAAACTGATGCAAAGCTACCTGTAAGAGAAAGAAAGTTTGGGTTTACAATTATGGCAATTAGTTGCCTTCTTATAGAAGCATTATACAGTTTTCGCAATGGCATTGTTGATAACAGGAATAATGGCAAACCAACATTTGTTGACTTCCTTACAAAAAGTGATAGTTTCAAACCTTATTTTGATATTGATTCAGCTGAGATTTTTTACGATCACATCAGAAATGGAATTTTACACCAAGCAGAAACTAAAGAAAAAACACTTATCCGTGATGTAGGTCCTTTAGTTCGCAAAATCAATGATAGTATTTCAATAAATCGAACCGCCTTTTTTGAACAACTTGAAAATGAGTTTCATATTTATGTTGACGGACTTTCAAATCCGGTGAATATAGTTTTACGTACTCATTTTAAAACTAAAATGGATCATATCTGTAAGAAACCATAAGCTTATAAATACCCACCGCATTAATTGAACACATAGGCAAATTTAAGCTACGGGTCTGAAATCAACCAAAAGACTACGGCATAAACCCACAATGCCATCGCACAAGCCATTTATTCCGTTTCCTTTTGTCTGTTTCATCCCCTACTCTTTTTGGATGCCTAAGCGTTCAATTAAGCCTCACTCAGTCCTTTCTGCTATTATTGACTAACTGACATAGTAAAATGATGCAAAGACAAGCATAAGAACCTGAGATACAATGATTGCCCACTATTTGCAATATCTTCCCTGAAAGTGCAAGGACAAAACCGTATTAAGTCCGTGTCAAGTCCAAGCGATAACAGATTTATAAACTTAAATATCTCATAAGATGGGTAAAATTTCTCAAGGTGTATTAGGTGGTTTCTCCGGCAAGGTCGGAAACATCGTAGGTGGAACATGGAAAGGAATTGATTACATGCGTATCAAGCCTTCCAATGTATCAAATCCAAAAACTCAGGGTCAGCTTGACCAACGTTCCAAATTCTCAAAAGTGTTGAATTTTCTTCAACCAATGACTGAATTTCTAAGGGTAGGATTCAAATTGTATGCAATCAAAATGACACAGTTTAACAGTGCCATGTCGTACAATTTGAATAATGCAATTACAGGAGCATATCCGAACTTCACAATTGATTATTCAAAGGCTTTAGTTAGTCGTGGTAGTTTGGTTGGTTCTGCTGGTGCAAGTGTAGCATCAACTAATCCGGGAGTCGTTGAATTATCCTGGACGGATAACTCAGGTTCAGGAAATGCAAAAGGGACTGATAAGGCTCTTTTAGTTGTATATAATGCAACCAAAGGATATGCAGTTTATGATACTGCAGGAGCTACCAGAGCAACCTTATCACAAAACCTTACTGTTCCTTCTGACTTCTCAGGAGGCTCAGTAGAAGCCTTTATAGGCTTTATCTCAGAAGATGGTAAAGAAGTAGCTAACAGCGTTTATATTGGCTCTGTAACCGTTGCTTAGTAGGGTTAAACGATTACTTTAGAACCGCTGCAATTATGTAGCGGTTTTTTTATTGGTTATAATTGCAAAGACGTTTTATCAAGTGGGAAGTTTTCAAAATAGTGCCCAGCATAACATCTCAATAATAAATTATAAAGTATTTTCAATTATAAAATCATTTATCTTAGTTGACTAAAACAAATAATACAAAATGGCAATAAATAATTTTAACCCAATAGTGTGGATTAATGAACATTTAGATATTCCTTTTGATGAGGAAGAAATTGCTCATGTAAGAGACTTTACCTTAATGTGGAACTTATTTGAAAAGATTGCCTGTGAACGTCAATTTAATGAACAATCAATCAGAAGACACATTCGTGAAAGTAATATAGATTCAGTAAGATTTGCAGAATACTTCAATTATTTTGTAGGTAGGTATGTAAACCACGAAAATGCAAACAACTACTTTTCACATCTTTTTAATCATCGGGATTCCGCACAAAGAACATTTGTACAAAACGTTTTGCATGGGATTGATCAAACTAATGAAAACATAATTATTGTTTGTATATTAATATCGTACAGATATAGGAATAACCTATTTCACGGAAATAAAGAATTAAGAGAAATACACCACCAAAGAACAAACCTTAATGCCGCTATGAATGTTCTTGCTATATTTCTTGAAAATATACCTAATATGGTTTGATTTTCTAATCTTTGTCTTGCATTTTCCTTTGATTTAGCAACTTTTGTTTCCTATTTGTTGCCCAGTCTATGTAAGTAACTGATAAACAACATAGGATTACTTTGTATCGGAAAGTAATCCGTTTTTTATACCCAGTCTTTTCTTGAACTTTTGAATTAGTCATGCAATAATTAATACACATATTCCATATTCCAATAAAGAATATATATTTACAAATACTTGTTTAACAAACACATAATCATTATTATTGCATATTCGAATATGGAATAAAAAAGAATATGAAGACACAACAGGTCAACATGAGTCCTTTGGATATCGTGGTATTATTAAAAATCCTGAGTTTAGAACAACAAACTTGGTTTCAAAAAACCATGGAAGAGGATTTACATATTAGTCAGTCAGAGATTAGCAAATCTTTGGCTCGCTCCAAATATGCTGGTTTATTAGACCCTACAGGAAAAAAGGTGAGACGAATGGCATTAGTAGAGTTCCTACAATATGGTATTAGCTTTGTTTTTCCTCAACGAGCAGGTGCCATAACAAGAGGAATTCCAACTGCTCATTCTGCTCCTCCTCTAAATAAGAAAATAAAAAGTCAAGAAATGTATGTTTGGCCTTCTGGAAAAGGAACTACAAAAGGACAAAGTATCATCCCCCTCTATCCTACAGTGCCACTAGCTGCCATAAAAGATAAAAAACTCTAC
This sequence comes from Lentimicrobium sp. L6, assembly GCF_013166655.1. NCBI lineage: Bacteria > Pseudomonadati > Bacteroidota > Bacteroidia > Bacteroidales > Lentimicrobiaceae > Lentimicrobium > Lentimicrobium sp. L6. Next base: position 38,178 of record NZ_JABKCA010000035.1, on the reverse strand, counting down.
GAATTATTGGCTTTAGTAGATGCCATAAGAGTCGGAAGAACTAGAGAAAAGGAAATGGCCATTCAGGAACTCAAAATAAAAATTCTACATGGAGAATAAAGTCATCAATATATCCAATGTGGTTCAAGTAGCCAAAGCTTTAGCTGAATTGAAAGAGCAAATGGTTTTTGTAGGAGGTGCTGTTATCAGCCTGTATGCAGACGATCCATCAGCAGATGAAATCCGACCCACTGCAGATATTGACATGACTATCAAATTATTAAACTACAGTGAATTAGTTAAACTAAACCAACGATTGGCCGAATTAAACATCTACCCTGATCCAAACGGTCATGCCATTTGCAGCTATCTATATAAAGATATCCCCCTTGACATCATGCCTTCAGAAGACGGCCCACTAGGTCCTTCCAACTCTTGGTATAAAATAGGTTTTGAAGATTTGCAATACATTAATGTAGAAGGTGAAAAAATTCAACTATTTACAGCTCCATGTTTTTTAGCCACCAAATTTGAGGCCTATCATCAAAGAGAAGCAGTCCCAGATTACCGGCTCAGCCATGATTTTGAAGATATTATTTATGTTATAGATAATCGTATATCTATAGTTGATGAAATAATAAAAGCTCCAAAACTATTAAAAGATTTTCTCAAAACTGAATTCCAAAAAATAATAGTCCATCCCCATGAAGAAGAGATTTTATCTGCACACTTGCACCCTATTATTCTTGAAGAAAGATATCCCATTATATTAGATAAAATCAAGCAAATTATTAATTCCTGATCACAGCCATTCACAGAATCAATCACAGTAAATCTATTTATCATTCTCCCACAAATTGCAGTATCAGAAAGTAAACAAAAAGCTCAAACATGAAACCATCAACCATCAACATAAAAGGTAAATCTGGTCAAAAATACCTATTCCACACCTATTCATTACCAGCAAAACTGACCACCGTTGGAGGAGTATATATCTACCTTCGCCCTCTAAAGGGAGGTGATTTTAAAGTATTGAAGATTGGACATACCCACAATTTTGATGAGGAGATGAAAAATACCACTATAGCTAAGAAGCTTGGCGCCACTCATATTACCGCCTTACAGAAAAACAATAAATCTAAACGTGAATTGATTGTTAAGGATATTTGGTATCTGTTAAGGTAAACTTCTTGTTTATGAAATTATTAGATGCTTTATGGATATTACACTCCTTTTAATCTTTTCTATAAAGCAATAAAACCATAAAGGCTTTTTCTTTCTCTACAGCTTTTGATGTTTTTTAGTAGTTATTTCTCTAGTTTAATAAGCTTCATTATTAGATAAAAAATCAAACCTTATACATTTTCATTCTCATTCTAAGGAAAAACAAACAAGCCCCATTCCTACAAAATCCCTACCTTTGAAAGCCTAATCCTATAAATTAACATCATGAAAGGCTATATATACCAATCCTTTTGGTTTAAAAACGAAATTAAGAAACATTTTTATGCTGGCTCTAAATTTGAAAATCATAAAGCTGAGGATTCTATTATTGAATCATTCCAATTAGCTAGAGATATGGGAACCGATAAAGAATCCTTTATGCCAGGTTTAGTAAAGAAGATGGAGTGGTTATTGGGTGAAGGAAATTTTATTTATGACTACTGGGAATTTGGAGATGAGGACTTCTCTATTTATTGGCATATTAAAAAGGAGGTTTATCTTGAAAAGATGAAACTGATAGAAGAATGGGTAAAATACGAGGGGTTTCAGGATATATGTCACTTTACAATCCTTGATCCAGATTCTGAACAAGCACAAGTAAATGAAGATTATAGCTTTAAAAGTGGGATTTTTAATGATGATGGGAGCCCTATGGACTTAAGCAATCTTCCTATTCCAGAGCTTTGTAAATCTTGTAAAAAATACCAATCTGACTTTTGGGAAGATGACCTCTTGTGCAGTCTAAACCGAAATGACCAAAGAGACGACCAAGACTTTGAATGTGGCGCTTATGAACAGATAAATCTATAGGAAACTCCTAGAACCAAATCAATAATGGATGAATCGACCACTTAATAACCCCTTCATTATCCGCTACTAAAAAGGAATAAAACGAGTATTATACAGAAAAAATACATGCGATTAATTAATCTGTGAAAATCAAGGTAATCAGTGGACCGCTTTTTCTTTAAAAAAATCATTGAATTATTCATTAAAAATGAAAGAATGAATTTACCTAATACCGTAGTTTCAATAAAGATTAATTCAACGAAATACTTATATTTGCTGCCGATAAAAACTAAACAAAACGACAATGAAAACTATTAATAATCAAGTACTTATTTTAGCAAGTTTACTTTTCTTATTCAGCTTCAATGCTTGTGACATGGACAACCAAGACAATAATGACGAGAAAAGTAAATTGGAACAAAAAGTAGATCAGTTTAAAAACAAACTCAAAGCAGAACAAAAAGAGCTGAAAGCTGAGTTAAACGAGACTTTAAACGAGTTTAAGGATGAGCTAAATGATTTTGAGGAGAAACTAGATGACTCTGGTGAAAAACTAGATGAGAACAGACAAAAAGTCCTTGACAATCTTAAAAAACAAGGTGAATTAATTGAGGAAAAAACCAAAAATGCTAAGAATATCTCAGAAGAAAACTGGGAGGAATTCAAAAGCAATTTAGAACAAGAGCGTGAGGATTTTAAAGAAGCTGTAAAAGAATTCTTTGAATCAGAAGAAGAGAAATAAAAGGGTTTGATAGTAAGGAATAAGGGCTTTGCTTTTTTCAATGCCAAAAGCAAAGCCCTTATTCCTTATGAGTTACCAAAATAGCTGTCATTCCGATGCGTAGCGAGGAATCTTTAATAATTATTAGGACGCTATTGATACCAAAAGTAAAAACCTTCTTCCTTTTCCTTGCTAAAACATCCATAATTCCAAAGCGTAGCAATAAATCTCCAATAATAATGAGGACACTATTGAGCAAAAACTAAAGCTCTAAACCCGGAAAATCCATAGCATATATTTCCCAACCTCCATAATTACCGGGATGCAATTTAAATATGGCTTCACCTTTATAATCCATCCATTCTTTTCCGCTATTATAAATGGCTTTGAATTCCATATTCAGATACGCAGTAGCATCTGTCATTTCCTCGTTAAGCTCCAATGCCTCCATTTCCTTTTTGATAATTTCGAAGGAGTCAAAAGATTTGAGGAAGTTATTGATGGTTTTTATAAGCCTTTCTTCTGGAATAGCCTCCCCTTTATGGCTGATAAAATTTTTAGAATCTATATACAGAAGATCATAGCCATCACCTCCTATATTTTCATGCTTTCCCATGGTGAAGCTAAAGAAGTAATCTATGGCCTGATTGATATCCCATTTGGCATTGGGATGAAATTCTTCATAAGTAAAGCAGCTCATCATTCCAGGAATCTTCATATCGTCCATTTCATAAACAAATAATTCGTCGATAATAAAACGATATAATTCCTTATCATCTACTTCACATAAGGCACTTAAAGAAATTCCTCCTTCGTTCATCAAAGTTAAAATACGATGTAATTCTTCACTTATTTGAGCATCATTTAATTCGCTTAATTGTAGGTAAGAAGGCTGTTCCAAATAATCAAAAACAGTGGTGGTTTTCTGCTGAGCATATTGTTGTTCAAATAATTCGATATGCTTTAACCAATCACTTTCCATTTCGGGAGGTAGATCTGAATGCTGGCTAAAGTGAGCACCATATTTTTCCTCTAGGGCTTTCTTCTTTAAACCATTTTCTATTCGTTGATCGTCATCTTTATCGCTATAAGAAGTCATAAGTGGATGTTTTATGAGATGAATAACTCAAAGGTAAAAAAATATTCTATGTGTATCACAAGCCAAATAAAATTCAAATAGAAGATATAAACGAGAATCACCATTTCACAAAAAGTAAACAACCCTGCACCCAAAACCCAGAACCCAGAACCCAGTAACCAGTAACCAGCAACCAGCAACCAGCAACCAGCAACCAGCAACCAGTAACCAGTAACCAGTAACCAGCACCCTATTCCTTACTGATAATGCTGAAACAAATGAATTTATAATGCTAATTTCGAAGTAATATTTGTATGTCTACCCTTCCAGCCAATCAGGAACTTTTTTCGGCTTGGGTTTCTTGCCATAGAAAACATCATCAAGGTGAACCGCAACATAACGGAAGAATACATTATTTCTAATTCCCCAACGTACGAAATTATGCAGTCCATTATTTTTATGAGCATAAGGACAAACGCTCATGCAACGTCCGCAATCGGTTCCTGAAGTACACCAATAACCGAAACATTTTTCATGATTGATTTTCCATCTTTGGGCTCCATCTAATTCTTCGATGGGAGTTTTGGGGATGGCTTGACTTGGGCAAACCACTGCGCATTTCATACACCAGTTACAAAATTGATGAACACTATAATCTGGCTTTCTTTCACTAATGATGAGCGGGGCATTGGTAGTAATGACACCTATTCTTACTCTTGGCCCCAATTCAGGAGTCATTAAGAGCCCCATCCTACCTAATTCTCCTAGTCCTGCATCTCGTGCTACTAAAGGTGCTATCAACTCGTAATCCCCATCGATATGTGCTCTGGACTCATAACCCATTCTTCTTAAAAACTCTGCTATTTGAATGGAAATGACCCCACTATTTAAATATTGATAGGCAGATTCCATAAGAGTAGGACCGGCAGGACCTGTAGACAAATACTCCTCGTCCATCTCCACTGTAAAAGCGATGCCAAAACGATGATTATTCTCCACTTTTTTTCCGTAGGCCTCCCCTCTTCCTCTTTCTGTATAGAGATGCTCCTTTTTCAAATCACAAATACCAACAGAAATGGCTCCTAACTTCTTTCCCCAATTTAAAACAAACTCGGTGAGTTTTTCTGCGCTTATTTCCTCTGGAATAGGATTCACTGCACCGTTAACAATGGGTCTTAGAAATTCTATGGTATGAAAACTAGCCTCGGAAGCTTTGAAACTTAGGGGAGCGTAAAATTGTGATTCTTTAGCACCCAAACCTGCTTTCTTTTGCCAAACCTCATCCAAGTCTTTATGTTCAGGAAAGTCCTTGTAATATTGTTCTTGCAGCTCAGTTCTTCTTGTGATTTCACTCCTTGAAAACATAATATTCCGCTCGCTGATTCGAGTTTTCGGAGTCTCTTTTATTAGTTTAAATTTTCCTTTTATGGGAAGAAAAAACAATAAACCCAGTACCATGATGATTAGCAAATATACCATGAAGTAAAGATATAAGTTTTCAGGAATAAAAACAGTCTGTTCCGATTAAAAGCTCAAAAATGCATTAGCATAAAGCAGGACAGAGCATATGGAAATTCAAAAAACATCCGTTTTTTTTGCCCAAATGTAAAATCACAGAAGATTATTTTTATTTTAGCAAAAGCATTTAACCTTATGATCATGAAACCATATGTCTTAATTATTCTCAGCTTCCTCTTATTTCATTTTTCTACAATTGCTCAAGATATCCTTGTAAACAAAATCAATGACACCATTAATTGTAAAATCATTACTATTTCTGATAGCATCATTTTTTATAAGTACTGGGAAAATTCAAAGTTTATTAAGGAATACGCCAACAAACAAAAACTATCCTCCTATCAAAAGGATTATTATGTGCAAAATCTAAAAAACAAAGAGCTATTAGACTTAGAAACCTCTCATTATTTCGTAAACCATAAAGATGATACCATATATTGCAACATTCTTAAAAGAGAAGGCGAATTCTTAGTTTATTCAGAGAAAATAAATCATAAGGATATTGTTAAAGATATTAGATGGAGCAAAGTAAAAAAGACCAAAAGGCTTCATAGAAATATAGAACCCGGTCGATTTGAAATCAATATGAGATCGGGATATATGCAGAGGAAATTGAATCAATCTACCGATATACCTCCTGCTCAACAACAACTAATCAAAGAAGTAAAAAATGGTTTTTTTATAGCCACATCTGCTCATTATTGTACAGAATCAAACTTTTCAATAGGTGTTTTATACAATTATTCTAGAAGCAAAGGCAGTGGAAATATCTATTTTAATCATAATATAGAGAGTATTCCTGGAATGATAGGACTTCGTTCTCATGTAGATATCGCAATTAATTACTTTGCCATAGAGGGTCTTTTATTTCTTAGAACTCGCAATAAGAAAACAAAATTAAATATCAGTGCAAACCTAGGGCCGATGATTTATAAGGAGAAAATAACTATAATCAATTACGAAGTCCTAACAAAGGGAAATACCTTTGGATATGGTTTTGGAACAAGCCTAACAAGAATCATTAGTAAAGGATTTGGTTTGATGATACATGCTAATTATTCTATTGGAGAAATAGAGAAAATTACTTGGACCAATAAAAATAAGACTGAAACTACAGTACTAAAAGATGAAAGAGTCATTAATATAAACCAATTGAATATTGGAGCTGGAATTGTTATTCAACTTTGATTGGGACACATTAAAAACCATAAACGCACGGCAAGCTCATCAAATAAGAGTAACAATTTATTATTACCTCAAACAAAAGGTCATTTCATCATTGGTATAAATCATCAATTACAACAGATTTCTCAGTCGCAGCCAATGCTTCTCCTTCGAAATGACCTCATTTTCGGTGATACAAAAAAGGCGCACAAACCCATTAAATACTATATTTACGTTTGTGCGCCTTTTCTCTCCACCCGGGTTTGTAGGGTCATTTCGACAGAGTGTAGCGATGGAGAAATCTCCATTAAAGTGAAATCCCAAACAAGGAACAATAAATCCCCTCCGAAAAGAGGTCATTGCGATCTTGACATAGGAAAGCACGGCAAGCTCACCAAATAAGAGTAACCATTTATTATTACCTCAAACAAAAGGTCATTTCATCATTGGTATAAATCATCAATTACAACAGATTTCTCAGTCGCAGCCAATGCTTCTCCTTCGAAATGACCTCATTTTCGGTGATACAAAAAAGGCGCACAAACCCATTAAATACTATATTTACGTTTGTGCGCCTTTTCTCTCCACCCGGGTTTGTAGGGTCATTTCGACAGAGTGTAGCGATGGAGAAATCTCCATTAAAGTGAAATCCCAAACAAGGAACAATAAATCCCCTCCGAAAAGAGGTCATTGCGATCTTGACATAGGAAAGCACGGCAAGCTCACCAAATAAGAGTAACCATTTATTATTACCTCAAACAAAATCACTCCAATAGGCCAGTAGTAAAAGTAATTTCTCAGACCAATCCTCTGGCCGGCCCAAATTGCAAATCATCAATCTAGGAAAATCTCGATACCGAAAGGACCGACCTCAGCTGGAGAACCAAAAAACAAGCTATATTTTCGTTATAAAATGCTTCTGTCTGAGGTTTTTATTGCTAAATAAAAAGCGAGTTTGAAGTATTTTAGAAAATCTAGTGTAGCTTTTTTGAGAGAAGCAGGTGTAGTCTTGATTTTTTGTTTCGTTTTGTATCAAGACAAAATGAAAATTGGTCAATAGAAAGGATGATAGATTAATAAAAGAAGTAGAACTAAGAATTATGATTATTCTTAGCTCTACTTCTTAGGCCATAGGATTTCAGGAGAAAGCAGAATTTACTGCTTCACAAACTTCCTCGTCAACTCCATTTTACCATTCTTACCCATCAACTGAAGGAAATAAAATCCCGGAGGAAGGTGCTGAATAGAGATTTCAATATTATAATTGGACTCCTCTAATAATTGCCCATGGAGGCTATAAATTCTATAGGTTTCAAAATCCTTGTTCTCTGTTTGGATATACAGCGTTGTACGAGCAGGGTTAGGATATATGGAAACCTCTGCTGCAGTTTTCTCCATTTGCTCATTAATTCCTGTAAAACTTCCTCCACCTGGAACAGAATCATTTTGGTAGCATTCTAATAAATCTGCCACACTATTTAATGCCCCATCAATGGATTCTCCATAGCCACTTTCTGGATGATAATAAAACTGAATGGCATATTCAAATGTCATACTTTCTCCACTAGATAAAATATGAGAACCACTAACTCCAAGCATTTGCGCATCAGAATCTGAATAACAAATATTCTGATTACTTAAGGAATTATCAGCTCCAAAATCCAATGGATGATCTGGATATACATAATCTATAGGCGCATTAAGCGACCAACATGGATAAGGATGATTTAAATTCTCATCCCAAGTCCCATTTAAATAATGATATCTTTTATTAGCACTATAGTTATCAGGCCACATCGAATGACCTGTGACCACCTCAGTAAACTTATCCAAATTTTGATTTAGTATAGAAAACAATGTGATTGGGGGCTTATTTGGCCAGTATGATTCACTTGGAGCAATATTTAATCCAGGATAAGAGTAAAAGGTATTTAGCTGTGTATCACAGGCAATAAATAGTTTATTACGTTCACTAGAGCCAATATTTCCATACTTATTCTTTGCATATAGACCTAGTTTAAAATCCTCATAATTAATGCTTGATTTATTAACTACTTTGTACTTAATAAAAAATGTATTATTAAAATATTCAGAATCTGGACGATTAAAGGCATATACTAAAGTATAAATATCAACACATAATGAATCCAAAGGAGGTCCATATTCACCATTTCTATATCTTCCATCATTAACAATATATAAAACAGCCTCATCTCCTCTTATTTTTGGATAATCTCCATTTTCGGGATCATAAAACCCATTTTCATTTACATCAATATATTCAGCTCCTTCATAGGAAACTCCATTATAAATCGTTTGTTGCGATGGCCAACTTAAAATACTTTCAGGGATTTGATAAACAGAATTACTCCAATTACTCATATGATATTGAATTTCTTCTTTTGACACTTTCCAAGTTCGATAATATTTCTCCTGATATTCAGCTGAATAGTCATCAGCCAAAGGACCAGAAACAAAATCAGCACCATCATAAACTGAAGCATTTCCTGACACCCTTTTGATCTCTTGATTGGTATAATCTGCCATCCATGGTTCTAGAATATATATTGGTTGCGTATAGGATTGATTTGGATACTTTATATTTCCATAATGGAATCCATTTGGGCTGATTGTTAAGTCAACATTATTTATTCCAAGTGTTGAATAAAAAGAAGGAGACACATAGTTTACATAAATATACTTCATTACCTTAATAGATTGATTACCATCAATAACATTAAAAATGATTTCAATCCTATCAGATAATTCATAATCATAATTATGATTCCACTCTTTATTTATTAAGCCATCAAATTTATTTACATCAAATGAATAGGTGTTATAATACCAAACATATTTCCCAATTTCAGTATCGATTGTATAATGTATAGAATCTGGAAGATTAGTCCCTTCATAGGGGTTTATTTCTATCACATCACCCATTGTATAGTCGATATAGTCATCTTGCACTTGAATACTATCAGGAGGCAATACATGAATATATATTTTGCTAAGCTTACTTATTAGGCCTGATACAGTATCTTTAGCTTGATAAGATTTATCAAACCAGCCTGTTTTATTAGAAAAATTAACGAATAAACTTTCCGTTCCAGTTTCATGTATGACTAAACCATTTCCTGAAGGATTAATATCATTTCCTAAAGGAAATACTTCAACATCATCAATAGTATAAACATACTCCACCGTGTCTATAACAGCAACAGGGATATCTACCATGGGCTGAATATCAACTATTACTTTCCCAGGCATTGATTGAAGTCCATTCTCTGTGTTTACTATATCATATCTAAAAGAAATTCTGCTGGGATAATTCTCAGGAAGATCAATTTTAATTTTTGAGTTTTCAATACTCAGAAACTCATTACCTGTTATGGAATGAATATCAATATTTTCTTGTGGGGTATCGTTTGAAAGAACGTCAAGGAAACTCACCTGTCCTGCTTGAACTTCAAAAGTATCTGCTCTAACAATAGGAGCATCCTCATTCTTACTTACAAATATAAAACCGCTACCAAAAGAAACATAATGATGCCCTCCCGCTTCTTCTACAACATAGGAAAATGAACTTGGTCCATTATAGGGATTAGAAACATATCTTACCGATTGGGAATCAGGTAAAATTTCAATATTTCCACCATAAAAAGTGGATACAGAAGTTAGTTTCAAATTCTCATTCCCTAAATAAATATCATTTTCAATCAGATTCAATTCAATTGGCACTTGGTTTTCAACAAATATGGTGTCAGCTATGGGATGTACAGCATCTGCATGCTCTTCATAACTCACACTTATATAGGCTTTATCAGTTTTTCCATGGATATCTTTTATACGATATTTTATTCTCTGAGCATACAGATAATGACTAGTTACCGTAATAAACACCTGACTGCTGGAAAAAGATATTTCAAAACCTTCTTCATCATACACTTCATCAATATAAATAGAGTCCCCATCAGGATCATAATCATTATCGAGTACATTTACAGTATAAGTGCCCCAACTGTGAACAATCAAATCATCATCAACTGCCACTGGGTTCTCATTTTGGGCAAAAGAAACACTAATTTGAAAAAATAAAGAGCTTATCAGGAATAAGAAATAGTATGGTGTTTTCATCATGCGATATTTTTATGCTACCAAAACTAATCATTTTTTATTATACATAGCAAATGATAATGCAACAATTTATTATAAAGCTAGATATAAATTTTATCTAATGCAAAGAAACCATATTATTTCACAAAAGACTAATAGCTTACTGCTTCACAAACTTCCTCGTCAACTCCACTTTACCATTCTTACCCATCAACTGAAGGAAATAAAATCCCGGAGGAAGGTGCTGAATAGAGATTTCACTTTCAAATTTAGACTCCTCTAATAATTGTCCATGTAGGCTATAAATTCTATAAGTTTCAAAATCCTTGTTCTCTGTTTGAATATACAGAGTTGTACGAGCGGGGTTAGGATAAATTAAAACATCTGCCACAGTATTGTTCATTTGCTCATGAATACCTGTAAAGCTACCTCCACCTGGGATGGAATCATTTTGGTAGCATTCAATAAGTTGAGAAACTCGATCCAAACCAATATCCACTAATTCAAATACTCCATCTTGCTGGTTATTATAAACTGAATAAGCAATATCATAATATTGAGTACCTCCAGCTTTTAATTCTAAGGCCTCAGCACTACCTAAACCATCTCCTGTTCCATAAAATGAGTTTCTTTCATCAAATGCAAAAGCATTTGAGCCATAGGGGTCATCAATTTTAGATGGAAACACATAATTTAATGGGGACCAATTCATCCAAAGTGGTGGATTCTGAATAGGAAACTCACTATTATAAATCCCCATCATGTTTGCATATTTATATCTCGGATCACTATCCACATCTCCATAAGTTAAAAATTTCCCCATTTCATGATTTAGAAATGTAGTCATTCCAACATATTGGTTTTCATTTCCAGCAACAGGATAAGAATAAAATGTATTTAAGATAGTATCGCATCCCATATGATTATACATATTATAATCATCGTGAAGCACCAATTGGGCCAATCTGAAATTTGTATAATCAATATCTGATTTATTGATTATTTTGTATTTCATAAAAAAGGTATTCTGAAATAAATCAGATTCAGGTCTATCAAAGGCATAAATTAAAGCATAAATATCAATATTTAAGGAATCGATGGCCCTATAATCTCCTAACCTACCATCATTAATTAAGTATAAAATAGCTTTATCCCCTGAAATTTTCGGAAAATCTCCATTCTCTGGGTTATAAACTCCATTTTGATCAAAATCAACATAGTCAGCCTGTTCATAATCCAAACCATTAAAAGAAATGATATCTGCTGGCCAATTACTAATGATCTCTGGTATTTGATAATCTTCATCATTAAAATGGGCCATATGATAATCAATTTGTGACTTAGTGACCATCCAAGTTCTAAAATACTTAGAATCATACTCTGCATGATAAGCATCCTTAATCGGACCGTTTATGAAGTCAGTATTATTTGAACACCAAATATCCCCAGAAAATTGCACATCACCTATTCCATTATGATCATTTGCAATCCATGGCCTTATTTGCTCTAAAAAATTATTAGCCTTAATATACTTATGCGTAGGTTTAAATGTTTTATTAAAATGCAAACCAAATGGTGTTACGGGAATGGAGAAATTATTGATATCCAAATAAGAAACATTTTGATGAATATCGATTTTAATGGTAAAATATTGACTAATATATTGTGGTATCCCATTAAATTCAAAACCATAATCGCATCTTATTGTTTCGACTAATTCACCTATAAAATCAGATATATAGTAAGATGGTAAAACCTCTGGATCAATAGTAAATGAAACAATATCTCCATTAGCAGTTACTTCACCTAATTCCTCTATTGACACAGCCCATAGGCTTAAAGAATCAGGTAAATTTGTATATGATCGAGGATTGAAGTCCAAAGATTCTCCTAATCGTATATAAAAAATATCTTCTTCAACTTGGATACTATCGGGTGGTGTAATTCTATAATTGCAAATAACTTGTTCACTCAATAAATCAGAACCCTCATTTTTACATCTATATTCTCTGCTTGTCCATCGATTAAAATGCTGCATAGATGGTTCTGTGTAATAATATGTAAAAATGGTATCATTATTGTCATTCAATACCAAAGGAGTATTGGCATAATTATAATCATTATCCAAGGGACGAATAAAAACGGTATCAGCAAAATCATATTCCAAACTATCTACTATGGCCAATGGTCGACGATACTTATCAACTACTTGAATCATAACCCTAGTCTGCCAGGTGTAATATCCATTCTGCCCATCATAAGCCTGGTAATCAAAATTCAGATCATATGAAACTGCATCAGGACATGTGATTTTCAATTTGTTATTTTCAATCTGAGCATAGGCTGGCAAACCAATAGTATCCAATACCAATGGATTTAGAGATTCATCATTGCCAAGCACATCAAAAGTCTTAGTCTCACCCATACTTATATTAAAGGTGTCTTTTATGCCGTAGGGAGCTTCAGGATTTCCTCTGACATATGCAAAATTGTTCATCTTTTTTGAAACATATCCGTTACCACCCTGTTCTTTAACACGATAGCTGAATCCAGTTTTTCCACTTTTCAAACCTGCTGTATATTTAACACTTTGTGAGTCTGCTAATATTTCAACATTAGATGATGTGATATCCGTAATAATAAGATTCTCTGAACCTGTATATTCATCATTCTCAACTAAATTAATTATTTGGCTTTTTTGACATTCTAAGTCAAAAATATCTCGTACAGGAACCGGCACACTAGGATTATCCTCAAAATAAATATCAATATCTGCTCTATCGGTTTCTCCCGATTCATTTCTTATTCTATAATCTATACTCAAATATTCCCAATCATAGTAGATTAGTGCTTTGATAGTCACAATACTATCCTGAAAACTGATTTCAAAACCCTCCTCTTCGTCCAAATCATCAATATGAATAGCTTCCCCATTGGGATCGTAATCATTAGCCAATACATTTATATGTATGGTTCCATAATGCATCATTATTACTGAATCATCAACAGCCACTGGATCGTCAGCTCTTTGAGCATAAACTGTTGAAAAGCTAAAAATAAATAAGAAAATAATAAAGTAGAAATGTGTTTTCATAATCATTGAATTTTGAGACCCCTAAAATTAATAAAAAATACCATACCTCATTAAGGATAAAGAAACAATTTTTTATTTATTATACTTAACCTAAAAATAAAACCTCAAACACACAAAAAAGACGAGGAAAAATCCTCGCCTTTAACTATATAAATATAATGGCTGTTGTGCGGCAGACACAACAATACAGTCTACTTTTATTTAGGACTTACAATAAACAAAACATCATTCTTTGCAACGGCATCACCCGATTCAAAACATGCTTCAGTAATGACTCCATCCATTTTAGCTTCAAAGTTGTTCATCATTTTCATGGCTTCCACCACAACAACAACTTCTCCAGCTTTCACTTCGTCGCCTTTTTTCTTTCTATATTCTACTACCATTCCAGGAATTGGAGCTCTCATGGCACCTTCAGATTGTGTATTTTCAACAGCAGCTTTACGTTCTTTTTTCTTTCTACGAACTGGTGCTTTACCTGTTGGAATAGCTACTGTGAATTTATCACCATCCACATATACTTCCATTTCTTGCATATCAGAATCTACCTTTTTATCAGTCAACTGACCAGAAAGTGCTTTTGCAACGATGTCTTCCTCACGTTTCACTTCTTCCATGGTTTTTGGCTTCACGTCGGCTGGAATCTCTTCCTTACCATATTTCCATTTCAAGAAACGTTTACCTGTAACAGGATAAAGGGCTACAATCAACTCGTCATCTATATCTTTAGCTAAATCCTTAATGCCTTCTTGTACAGCTGGCATCTCATCTTCTAAAACACTACCAGGACGACACTCGATATGTTGCTCTCCTCTAGGATAATCTTTTAATGCTTTTTTTCTCAATTCTTCGTTGATAGGCTTAGTGGTTTTACCGTATAAACCATAGCATAAATCTTTAACCTGTTCAGTAATCCTAGAATATTCTCCTTCGTAAGTATCGAATAATACATTATTTACAGTCTGAACCCCAACAATCTGACTTGTAGGCGTTACCAAAGGAATCATACCTAAATCTTTTCTTACTTTTGGTAATTGTCTGAAAACCTCATCCAATTTATCTAAAGCATCCATTTGCTTCAATTGATTCACCAAATTAGATAGCATTCCACCAGGAGTTTGGTGCATAATCACATCAGTATCAATAATAGAATACTTTGGATTATTTGCTAAGTGCTTATATTTAGGAATTACTTTTTCCATTTCATTACTAATGGCAGAAAGTTTCTTGATATCAAAACCAGTATCACGGTTGGTTCCTAATAAAGAAATCACCAATGGCTCAAGAGCAGCATGTGAAGTGCGGTAGGCATATGGAGACATACAAGTATCTACAATATCAATTCCTGCTTCAATAGCTTTAAAGATGGCTAAATCACCCATACCAGATGTAAAGTGTGTATGAAGATTGATGGGAATATCAGTCATCTTTTTCAATTCAACTACTAGATTATAAATATCATAAGGAGCAACCAAACCAGCCATATCTTTTAAGCAGATAGAATCTACTCCAAAATCCATTAATTCTTTGGCTTTGTTCAAATAATACTCAATATTATAAACATCACCACCTAAACGAGGTTCTGTTAAAGTATAACAGATGGTTCCTTGGAAATGTCTGTTGTTTCTCTTCACTACTTTAGCCGCAGTTTCAAAGTTTCTATAATCGTTAAGGGCATCGAAACAACGGAAAATATCCATACCATTATCACAAGCTCTTTGCACAAAACTATCCACCACATCATCGGCATAGTTTCTATATCCTACCACATTCTGTCCACGAAGGAGCATAAAGAATGGAGTTTTAGGCATCACTTTTTTCAATGATCTTAAACGCTCCCATGGGTCTTCTCCCAAATAACGGTGCATGGTATCAAAAGTAGCTCCACCCCATGTTTCGATGGCATGAAAACCTACCTCATCCATCTCCTTTGCCATGGGAAGCATATCTTCTGTTCTTCCTCTAGTGGCAAATAAGGATTGGTGACCATCGCGGAAACTAAGGTCTTGAATTTTAATTGGATTACTAGCTTTTGGCCTGTCGGCATTATATTTTGTTTGGGTCATTTCTAAAACCCCGTGCTTATCAAATTTCATGATTGTATTTTTTAAAAAAAAGTTCTTTTATTTATTTCTGAGGGCCAGGATTTCTGCCTTTTCTTTGCATAAAATCTCTACCATCCATTATTCTTGCTTTACCCATTTGTCCCCATTGATTCTGAGGGTCAGTAGACTTATCACTCTCCTGTTGGAGGAAACATGCTACGGCAATGGCAGCGGCTTTTTTCTTTTTCTCTAATAAGGTCATAGTGCTGAATTATTGAGGAATATTACCGTGTTTTTTAGCAGGAACTAATTCTGTTTTTGAAGCCAGTGCATCAAGACCAGCAATCAAACGAGAACGAGTTTCGCTAGGAAGAATAACTTCATCGATATAACCACGCTGAGCAGCTAAATAAGGAATATTAAAAGCCTCTTCATATTCGCTGATTTTCTCTTGGGTTTTAGCCACCTTATCATCAGCTTCAGAAATTTCTTTTCTATATCCAGAAAGCACTTCAACAGCTCCTTTAGCTCCCATTACTGCAATTTCAGCAGTTGGCCATGCAAAAACCATATCAGCTCCTAAATGCTTAGAACTCATGGCTAAATAAGAACCACCATAATCTTTACGGCAAACTACAGTGAACTTTGGAACTGTAGCTTCAGAATAAGACCATAATAATTTAGCACCATGACGAATAATTCCATTCCACTCTTGGTTAACACCGGGTAAATAACCTGGTACATCCACAAAAGTAACCAATGGAATATTAAAAGCATCACAAGTTCTGATGAAACGACTGATTTTATCAGAAGCATCAATATCTAAACAACCTGCAGAAATCATGGGTTGGTTGGCAATGATTCCTATAGAACGATTATTCAATCGACCAAAACCAACAATGGCATTTTCGGCAAAGTGCTCATGAACTTCATAAAAATCATTATCATCAAGAACCTCTTCTATCACTTCCTTCATATTATAAGGTGTTTTAGGATCATCAGGTATGATGGTATCTAAAAGTTCACATTCTCTTTTTGGATCATCACCCATTTCTACAATTGGGGTATTCTCCATATTATTATTGGGAAGGTAATCTATCAAATCTCTAATTTGCTCGATAGTATCCTCATCGTTCTCGCAAGCAAAGTGAGCGTTTCCACTTTTCGCATTATGAACCATGGCTCCACCTAATTCCTCAAAACTAGTTTCTTCGCCTGTTACAGTTTTAATCACATAAGGACTAGTGATAAACATATGACTTGTTTTCTTCACCATAAATACAAAGTCTGTCATGGCAGGAGAATAAACAGCCCCACCGGCACAAGGGCCCATGATGGCAGAAATCTGAGGTATCACACCAGAAGCGCGTGAGTTTCTAAAAAAGATATCACCATATCCCTTTAGCGCATCCACTCCTTCTTCTACTCTTGCTCCACCTGAATCATTTAGTCCAACAATTGGAGCTCCAGCTTTCATGGCCAAATCCATTACTTTACAGATTTTAGCAGCATGCATTTCTCCGAGGGAACCTCCACGTGAAGTGAAATCCTGAGAAAAAGCAAAAACGGTTCTTCCATTGACTAATCCATGACCAACAATAACTCCATCTGACTCAATTTCAACTTTTTCCATTCCGAAATTGGTGGAGCGATGTCCGACAAAAGAATCTATTTCTTGAAAACTATCCTCATCGAATAATAAATCCAGACGCTCTCTGGCGGATAGTTTACCTTTGGCATGTTGCTTTTCTATACGGGCTTTGCCACCCATTTCAGCAACTTGTTCTCTTTTCTTTTTTAACAAAGAAATCTTATCAGCAACTTTCATATGCTTCGTATTAAATTTTTAGCGTAATAACAATCCAATATACTTATACATATACATATTTTGTTCACATAAGTATAATATCATAGAATTTCAAAAGGTATCTTTAAAACTCCTGTGTTATTACATTTTTTGGTTCTTGGCGGCGAAATTATAATAATTTTCAATAGAAAAAAGCTATTGTTAATTATTTAACAATAATTATTTTACATATAATACAGCTATGCTGTTTCATCACGCTTAACACCCTAGCCATGTGTAATAAACACATAATTAACTGATATATAAACGCTTTAAGACTTTGTTCATGAAATGATAATATCAATAATTTCAGCATTTAGAAATATTTTAAATTAAATTTTCTTTTTTAGTCTCGAACTATTATCAATAATTGCGACTATTAAACATCGTGATTTTTAATTTTCAGGTTGCCACTCTAGAAAAATTAAAAATATATTTATAATGATCAACATTTACAAAAATCATCAAAATAAAAAGAACAGCTAAGACATTCTATTAAAAGGATTAAATTCTATTATTTTGTAACTTGCTAAAAAGAAGGCGTCAAATATAAAAACAGATAAAGTGAGCATTATACTAGAAACAAAAGATTTAACAAAGCATTATGGCAAACTGGTTGCTGTGAACGAGTTAAATGTGACCATCAGAAAAGGAGAAGTATTTGGGGTTTTAGGGCCTAATGGAAGTGGTAAAACTACTACTTTAGGTATGATCTTAGGGGTCACACATCCAAAATCAGGAAGTTTTGAATGGTTTCAAGGAAAGCATGGTAAAAACACCAGGAAAAAAGTTGGAGCTATTATAGAATCTCCTATTTTCTACCCTTATATGACTGCCTTGGATAACTTAAAAATAGTGGCCAAAATCAAGAAACAAGATTATTCTGATATCGAAAGGGTTTTGAAATTAGTAGAGCTTTGGGACAGGAGAAAAAGTGCTTTCAAAACTTTTTCACTCGGAATGAAACAGCGATTAGCTATTGCTGCTGCTTTAGTTGGAAATCCAGATGCCTTAATTTTGGATGAACCAACCAATGGTCTGGATCCTCAAGGAATTGCTGAGATTAGAAACCTAATCAAGAAAATTTCTGGGGAGGGTGTTACTATTATTTTAGCCAGTCACTTATTAGATGAAGTACAGAAAGTTTGTACCCACGTTATGATTATGCAAAAGGGTAACAAGTTGGCAGCCGGACGAGTAGATGAAATCCTTAGTGACAAACATCTTCTCGAAGTAAAAGCTGAAGATATGGGAGTCTTAATACAAGCTTTAGCTGATGTCTCCATGGTAGAAGCTATTAAAGAAGATAGAGACAAACTCATTATAGAAATCAAAGCAGAGTCCAATGCTGATGAATTAAATAAAATCCTTGCCCATAAAGGGGTTTTCCTTTCTCATTTGCTCGCCAAAGAGAAGTCATTAGAAAAGTTTTTCCTAGAAATTACAAATAAGAATCATGTATAGACTATTACAAATTGAAATAAAAAAGGCATTGGGATTCCGTGCCATTTGGTGGTTAGGCTTATTGTATTTCGCTGTAATCGCTACCATGCTATTTGGTGTTGAGGCTTTTATTAACGAAGTAGTGACTGATGCTGGGAAAAACCTACCCATTTCCATTCCTGGCGTTTCCCTCTATTCTTTCCCTGGAGTTTGGCATAACCTCACTTACTTGGCCAGTTTCCTTAAAATTTTCATGGCCATCATTAGTATTATCCTTATCACCAATGAATTCTCCTATAAAACCATCAAACAACAGGTTCTTCATGGACTCAGTCGTTATGAATTGTTTTGGTCAAAAGTCATTCTCAATCTTACCATATCACTATTCGCAACCGCTGTGATTGCTATTATCATTCTGATATTAGGTTTTAGAAATACAGAAGAAATTACATGGGCCATGTTTACTGGTAAGTTTAGCTTCCTCATTGCTTACTTCTATGAAGTATTTGCCTATTTGAGCTTTGCTTTTATGATAGCCACCTTGGTACATCGTTCTGGTTTTGCCATAGGAATTTTAATGCTTTATGCTTTTATTATCGATCCTATTTTAGATTATAAAATCCCAAATGATTGGGGCGATTTCTTACCTATCACCGCAATAGGTCACATCATTCAGCTACCTAATAGCCAACTCATGAAGCTATTCGGAATCGAATTTCAAACCTTTGTTAACATCAGAGATGTCCTTATTTCTGGAGGATGGGTGGTGATATTCAACTCAGTAGTTTTCTGGTATTTGAAGAAAAGGGACTTGTAAACACTTCTCTTCTTTCATTTTTTTCTAACTTGCCAACAAATTGAAAAAAATGAGCACAAACAGACGATCTTTTATAAAAAAGGTGGGTGTTGCTGCGGCTGGAATTGGTCTAGCACCTCATCTCGTTTTTGGACAAGAAACCAAAGGCCAAAAACTTAAACTCGGTTTTATTGGAGTAGGACTCAGAGGAATGAACCATGTTTCTAATGCCCTATTCAGAAAAGATGTGGAAATCACAGCCATCTGCGATACCGACCCAGACATGCTAAAATTATGTTTAGCCATGTTCGATGAACAAGGTGTTAAACACCCTAAGTTATATACCTCCGGCCCTTATGATTATCGAAATCTTTTGGATGACAAAGAGGTAGAAGCTGTCATTATTAGCACACCATGGCTATTACATACCCCAATGGCTGTGGATGCCATGAAAGCTGGCAAATATTGTGGTGTAGAAGTATCTGCAGCTACTACGCTCCCAGAATGTTGGGACTTGGTGAACACACACGAAGAAACAGGAACTCATTTAATGATTCTTGAAAATGTAAATTACCGCCGCGATGTTTTGGCTGTTATGAATATGCTCAGAGAAGGATTATTTGGAGAAATGCTCCATTATAGAGGAGGCTATCAACATGATTTACGTGAAGTAAAATTCAATGATGGTAAGCATTTTTATGGTCACGGAGTGGAGTTTGGTGAGAAAGCCATTAGCGAAGCACAGTGGAGAACCCAACACAGTTTAAAGCGTGATGCCGACCTCTATCCTACTCATGGCCTAGGACCACTAGCTGCTTATGCAGATATCAACAGAGGAAATAGATTTGAATCCTTGACTTCCCATTCCACCAAATCGCGAGGATTGCATAAATATATTGTTGACAAAGCTGGTGAAGACCACCCCAATGCCAAATTGAAATGGAAGCTAGGAGATATTGTCACCACAACTATTAGTACTGCTATGGGTGAAACTATGATTATTACTCATGATACCAATGTGGTTCGCCCTTATTCTCTTGGCTTTAGAGTTCAAGGAGTAAATGGCTTAACGGAGTTTGATTATTATGATAGCCGAGTTCATATTGATGGTATTTCTGAACCACATAGATGGGACGAAGCCAAAACATGGTTTGATAAATACGACCATCCTCTTTGGAAAAAATATGGAGAAGAAGCAGAAGGAAGCGGCCATGGAGGTATGGACTTCTTTGTTTTAAATGCTTTTGTGGAGTCTGCTAAACAAGATATTGCTCCTCCACTAGACGCTTACGATGCAGCAGCTTGGAGTGCAGTAACTCCTCTTTCTGAATTATCTATTGCCAATAATGGAGAGCCTCAAGACTTCCCTGATTTTACTCGTGGGAAATGGATCGCCCGTAAGCCTTATAACTGGATTAAGGACGATTTTTAGAGTAAAAAAAATTATAAAGGGATGTCATCGCTTGGAGCTATGACATCCCTTTCTTTTTTTTCTCATTTTTAGTTTACAATACCTATCTCAATTCCATTGAAGAAATAATTCCTTCAATACGAGCATCTAAGTTCTGATGAACAGCATCAAAGTTCTCTACTTTATCAAGAGGAGCTTTTACCCCAAAATAGTACTTAATCTTGGGCTCAGTTCCACTTGGACGAACGGATACTTTACTACCATCCTCTGTGAAGAATTGGAGCACATTCGATTTTGGTAAATCAATATCTCTTTCCGTTCCATTTATTACATCTTTACAAACAGACGATTGATAATCCTTAATCATAGAAACTTTACTTCCGTTGATTTCAACAGGAGGAGTAGTTCTATAATCTGCCATCATTTGTTGGATTTCCTCAGCACCAGCTTTTCCTTTCTTTACTACAGAAATTAAACGCTCCCAATAGAAATCGTATTCTACATATATTTCTTTAAGCAATTGGTAAAGATTCATGCCTTGTTCAGCAGCCCAAGCTGCAGTTTCAGCAACCATCACACAGGCACTTACGGCATCTTTATCACGAACAAAATCACCAATCAAGAAACCATAACTTTCTTCACCACCTCCAATAAAGGTTTTCTGACCTTCTAGTTGTCTGATGATATCAGCAATGAATTTGAAACCTGTAAGTACATCATGGCTTTCAATTTTATATTTATCGGCCATATCTATCAATAACTCACTGGTTACAATAGTTTTCACCATAAACTGTTTACCATCTAACTTACCGTTCTCGTCCCACTTCTTAAAAAGATAATAAGTGAGGAGGGCTGCCGTTTGATTACCATTGAGAATCACAAACTCGTTTTGCTCGTTTCTTACCGCTATTCCCACTCTATCGGCATCTGGGTCTGTTGCCATTACCAGATCGGCTCCTACTTCCATAGCTTTATCCATAGCCATTTTTAATGCAGCAGACTCCTCAGGATTTGGGGAATGTACCGTAGGGAAATCTCCACTAACCACATCTTGCTCTGGTACATTAAATACATTGGCGAAACCAAACTCTTTTAAAGCTCTCGGTACTAGTTCAACGCCTGTTCCATGAATTGGAGTATATACAATTTTAATGTCAGAATGCTTGGCAATAAGCTCTGGAGATAAGGTTAATCCTTTAATTCCATCCACATATTTCTTATCTAATTCCTCCCCTACAATCTCTTGTAATTCAGGATTTCCTTTAAAATTGACATCATCAATATTGACAATCTTTCTGGCTTCTGCTACCACATTTACATCATGAGGATTGATCAGCTGTCCGCCATCTTCCCAATATACTTTATAGCCATTATATTCCTTTGGATTGTGAGAAGCCGTAATAACAATACCTGCCTGACATCCTAATTCTCTAATAGCAAAAGATAATTCTGGAGTTGGTCTTAAAGCATCAAATTGATACACTTTAATGCCATTGGCAGAAAGTACATCAGCTGAAATTTGAGAGAATAAAGTATTGTTATTTCTACAATCGTAGGCAATCACAGCACTTAAATCTTTCCGATCAGGAAACATCATCTTCATGTAGTTGGCTAAACCTTGAGTAGCCATTCCAACAGTGTATTTATTCATTCTATTGGTTCCCACTCCCATAATGCCTCGCAAACCTCCTGTTCCAAATTCTAAATCTCTATAAAAAGATTCTGTTAATTCTTGCGGATTGTTCTCCATCATGTCTTTGATGGCAGCTTTGGTTTCTTCGTCGTAATTTCCATCAAGCCACACCTGTGCTTTCTCCATTACTTCTGTGCTAATTGTTTCTTTCATAATATCTTAATTATTTCATTTTTTGCATGATTCGTTCTTTCAAATTTCGTTAATTTCTATGAAAACTCAAAATTTTTCACTAAGTTTGTTTGAGAACAAATATTATGAAACCATCTGACCATCATACAGCATCACGATTCTGGTCAAAACTGACAAAAAGCTTGAGTCTAATCCCTAGATTAGATCATTTTAATATATTTGTCTATCTTTTCGATAATGAAGAGCTTATCCCTGTTTTCTCAAAACAAAAAAACCTCATCCAAGTTTTAATTTCTAATGATGAATTTCTCTATTGGTTAAATATTAAAACCCAAGAAAGTAATGAATTTCACAAACCAATATTTAATGATAAATATGCTGGTAGCATCTATACATTTGAGAATTCGATAAAAGCTAAAATTGTATTTTCAGAAGAAGATGACAGATACCATGTTTTAAAAGACTCGAGAAAATCTGAAAAAGCTATTGCAATAGAGATGATTAATCTATTTCTAAATGAGCAATTTGAAAAAGAAAAAAATCAAAAAATAAAATATAATAACCAATTAAATAATTACTATAAAACAGCTTTTGAACAAACCAATAACCCAATTGCATTAATAACTTCTGAGGGAGAATTATTTAGTTTTAATCATGCTTGGGCAGAAATGCATGGTTTCGAAAACAATGATTTAAAAACAGGAAATGACATAAAGATATTCCACAGTGAGGCACAAATGAAAAGAAGTGTATTGCCAAGCTTAGAACAAGCCCAATTGAGTGGTTCCTATTATGGAGAAGTAGAACACATTGATAAAAATGAAAATGAAATTAGGAGTTTGATGTCCATAGTAAATATCAAAAACTCGCAAGAAGAATCTATTGGTTTTTTAAAAGTGGTATTGAATTATAATAAATCCGAATCCTATGACAACCGATTGGTAACTATTTTGGAATCTGTTGATTTTGGAATTGTTATCATTGACCCAGAAACCTTCAAGATACTGGAACTAAACACTGGAGCGATAAGACATATTGGAAGTACGAAGGAAGAAATTGTAGGAAAAGAATGTCATCAATTTATTTGTCCAGCCGAAGAAGGTAGTTGCCCTATTATGGATTTAAAACAATCTGTAAACAATTCCGAAAGAATACTCATCAACGCGAGAGGAGAATCTATTCCCATCTTAAAAACAGCAAGACAGGTTATACTTGGTGATAAAAAAGTAATTATTGAAAGTTTCATAGATATTAGGGAGCTTAAAAAAGCACAAGCTGCAGCAGAAGAAAGTGCTAGGTTAAAAACTGCATTCCTTTCTAATATTAGTCATGAAATTAGGACTCCGTTAAATCACATCTTAGGATTTACGAGTTTGGTCCTTGAGGATGCTGATATTCCAGAAACCTATCTAGGATATCTGAAAATAGTGAAACGTAGCGGCAACCATCTCCTCAAGATAATTGAAGACATAGTCACCATTTCCAAAATTGAAGCTGGCCATCACGCTATTTCTGAGAGTGAATTCCAACTGAGTCATTTACTCTATGGTGTATTTTCAAAATACCAATCAGAATTAGTGAGGACTAAAAAACAAATCAGAATATTATTTGAAAATGCCTTAGAATCAGAAAAATGTTTCATTAAGGCCGATGAGATGAAGGTAAAACAAGTAGTTGAAAATTTGGTTAGTAATGCGGTAAAATACACAGCACATGGATACGTAAGTATGGCATGTGAAATTAAAGAAAAGCAGGTTCATATCACTATAGAAGACTCGGGAAAAGGAATCCCAGAAAACCAATTGCCACATATATTTGAAAGCTTCAGACAAGTTGCAGACAATGATAGAAAAATTTCTGAAGGAACAGGTGTTGGATTAACCATATGTAAATCCTTGAGCAATATGATGGGAGGAAATATTCTTGTAGAATCAGAAGAGGGAAAAGGTAGTAAATTTATCTTTTCATTCCCACATAAACTGGCACTTGGAAAAGATAAACCAAGCATGGATGAGGTCACTACACCTGACCTTACAGGAAAGACCATACTAATTGTAGAAGATGAAAAAATAAATTATCTCTACCTTAAAACCTTGTTACAAGCCACCCATGCTCACGTTATTTGGAAACAAAATGGAAAGGAAGCCGTGGATTATATGAACCAAGGTTATAAGATTGATTTGATAATGATGGATATGCAAATGCCTGAAATGGATGGCTATGAAGCGACTTTAAGAATCAGAAGAATGAATCCCAATGTCATTATTATTGCACTTACCGCCAATGTAATGGCCGACGATAAAGAAAAATGCCTGAACCTAGGCTGTAATGAATATACCACCAAGCCTATACAGCAAGATGTATTATATTGGCATATTGGTCATTTCTTGAAATAATTTGAACTCTCAAAAATCTTATTAACAATTGAATAAGTTTTGGCTCCCACGGAGACTTAGCTGCTCAATAATTCCCTACTTTTGCAGGCCAAACATTTAATATGGATTTACAAGCATTTATTCAAAAAGCCCCTAAAGCAGAGTTACACA
The DNA here is from genome assembly GCF_013166655.1 of Lentimicrobium sp. L6. NCBI lineage: Bacteria > Pseudomonadati > Bacteroidota > Bacteroidia > Bacteroidales > Lentimicrobiaceae > Lentimicrobium > Lentimicrobium sp. L6. The sequence goes on along the minus strand of NZ_JABKCA010000035.1, from coordinate 12,583 downwards.
GTCATATAGACGGAGGATTAAGAGTCCAAACCGTTCTAGAATTGGCTCAAAAACATCAGGTTGAGCTCCCAAGCTATCAATACGACGAATTGTTGAAAACCCTAACCATTGACAATTCTTGTACCAGTCTTTTGGATTATTTCAAACCATTTGAATATACTTTAAATGTACTTCAAACTGAGGATGCCTTAGAACGAGCCATGTATGAATATTTGGAAGACTCCTCTAAAGATCATATCAAATATATAGAAGCTAGATTTTCTCCTGCTCTACATCTTCAAAAACATCTTTCTCTTAAAAAAGTGATGGAAGCTATATTATCAGGAAAAAAACAAGCAGAGAAAGACTTCGATATCAAAAGTAATTTGATCATTTGTGGGTTGAGACAAAATAAGGTTCAAAAGAATATGGAACTTGCTCAATTGGCTGTTGATTATAAGAACAAAGGTGTGGTAGCTTTTGATTTAGCAGGAGAAGAATATGGACACCCTGCAAAAAACCATATGAAAGCATTTGAGATAGCCATCAAAAACAACCTTTGCCGCACTGTTCATGCAGGAGAAGCTGATGGCGCGCATTCTATTGCTGACTCTATTCACTATTTAGGTGCACAAAGGATTGGCCATGGAACCCATCTATTTGAGGATACAGGGCTATTGAATTATGTGGTAGACCGACAAATTGGCTTAGAGGTATGTTTAACTAGTAATATGCAAACAAAAAGCGTAAAAGACATAACCAAACACCCTATTCAAGATTATTTTAAGAAAAAGGTAGCGGTAACTATAAATACCGACAGTACTTTAATATCAGGAACTACTCTTTCTAAAGAATATGAATTGGCAGCTAAATTATTCCATTTCACCCAGGAAGATGTCAGCAAAATAATGTTCAATGGATTTCAGCAAGCTTTTCTTCCTTTTGATGAAAAACAGGATTTATTACAGAAAATGAAGCAGGAAATCTCGATATTATCCTAAATATCAACTAATTTGTAAATAATTATTCAAAATAAGCTGAAAATAAAAACTTTGTTATTGTTTATTTTCTCAGGCTGATTATTTTTGCATAAAAGCATATAAATATGGCAGATTCAACTATCCTTGAACTTATTTACGAATTAAAGAAGAAATGTATCCAAGGAGATGAAGCATTTTTTCATTCCCTCGATATTTCTCAAGCAGAATATAATATGTTCCTCTGTCTAAGAGATTGCACTCATTTTAATAGCTATAGTGTAGCAGAAAAAATGCAACTCTCCTTATCTCGTGTGAGCAGAATTATTGACAAAATGGTCAATAAAGAATATCTCACTCGCTCGACAAATAAAACAGACAGAAGAGCCATCGACATTAAAATGACTCCATTGGGCAAGGAGATTATGAATAAAATATTAGAATATCGACTCGATAGAGAAACCACTCTATGCGAAAAGATTGCCACAAAAGATGTGGAAACCATAAAATCGAGTCTTAACAAACTAATCGAAGCAGTATAATGTCAATATTTCAGGAACTTACTCAGCATAAAAACTTTTTTTTACTCGCTGGCCCTTGTGCCGTGGAGAATACAGAAATGCCTTTAGAAATTGCCCGTGAGGTGAAAGCCATTTGCGATAGGTTGGATATTCCCTATGTATTTAAAGCCAGTTATAGAAAAGCTAATCGTTCTAGACTAGATTCCTTCACTGGAATTGGGGATATCAAAGCATTAGAAGCTATTAAACGAGTTTCTGAGGAGTTGAATATTCCTACAGTTACCGATATTCATAGTGCCGAAGAAGCTGCCATAGCGGCACAATATGTAGATGTGCTGCAAATTCCCGCCTTCCTTTGTCGCCAAACCGATTTATTGGTAGCTGCTGCCAAAACCGGAAAAATCATCAATATTAAAAAGGGTCAATTCCTAAGTGCAGGTTCCATGAAGTTTGCGGTTCAAAAAGTGAGAGAATCTGGAAACGAAAATATCATGCTTACTGATAGGGGAAATATGTTTGGCTATCAAGATATGGTCATCGATTATAGAGGAATCCCCGAAATGCAAAAGAATAATGTTCCTGTTATTCTAGATATTACTCATAGTTTACAGCAACCCAACCAAGAAGGTGGAGTTACTGGAGGAAAACCAGAATTAATAGAAACCGTTGCTAAAGCAGGAATTGCCGTAGGTGCAGATGGTATTTTTATTGAAACACATCCCAATCCCGCTATCGCTCTTTCCGATGGAGCCAATATGCTGAAATTAGAATATTTGGAAGCGCTATTGGTGAAGCTTTTGAAAATTAGAGCTGCCATTCATAGCATTAATTAAATTCATTTAAATGAATTTAATTAATGCTATAGGAAACTTGAATTATTCAAATCAATTCTTATTCTAAATCAATGGCTTCTTAATAAGATTTTAAATTACTGACTTCGAATGGGAATGATAGATATTATAATAACTCCGACTTCCTTACAATCAGGTCTAACATACTGTCTTTCTGAACCCAAGAAAAGCAGCCATATAGAATGGCAGGGCAAACGCGTACTGTTATTTTTCTAATTATTTTTAACAAAGTATGCGTTTGCCCTGTACAGAATGGTCCTTCATTTGGTTCTTTGCATTCCTTTATGCTATATCATTGTAACTTACATTAATGGCTTTAGGCATATTTCCACCTACATTTGGTATAACACAAAGGGGCAGATAAATACTCAAAGCTCCACTAAGGACTATTCAGAGAAATCCTTTTTTAGGATATCAAATGTTTATTAACCTATAGGATTATTCTTATTGAATTCTTCTAGTCTATATTTCAAATCAGCAAATTGCTCTTCTTTCACCAAAGAAACACAAGCTCTAACGCCTTCATGACGCTCACTACCTGTGATACTTAAAGAAATAGCACTAATGCCATAGTATACCAATTCATTAAGTAATTCCACTCCGCTAAAGCCTTCATAGGCAAAAGTAAAGTAGAAACCATCGGCAATGGGTTCGCCCTCATCCTTATCGTAAACTATAGTGAAACCATTCTCTAAGAAAAGCTTCTTCATTACTTTGGCTTTTTCTCCGTAAATCATCACCTCATCACGGAAATTATAATCACCATCATTAACCGCTTTCAATATGCCATGAAGGCCATACTGAGTAGAATGAGAAGTCCCAGAACTCAAAGGATACATGGTACCAAATATCATAGAGTAACCAAATCCAGCATTAGGATAAAAGCGCAGTAAATCTTCATACTTTCGTTGATAAAGCCCATCAGAAATCACCATCATTCCAATTCTTTCTCCAGCATAGCTAAAGCTCTTAGAACTGGATATGAACAACATATAATTATCAGTATACTTAGCTACAGAAGGCTGGAAAGGAGCTTCTCCCAACACACTATAATCTTTACGGAAATCCATAGCGAAGTAAGCTAAATCTTCCATAATCACCACATCATACTTAGTAGCTAATTCACCGATAATCTGTAATTCTGTTTCGGTAAAACATATCCAACTTGGATTATTAGGGTTACTGTAAATAACTGAATGGATATTTCCTTTTGAGAAATACTCTTCTAATTTTTCTCTTAGCTTTTCGCCTCTATAATTATAAACATCAAAAGTATCGAATTTCAAACCCAATACTTTATGCTGCATTTTGTGAACAGGAAAACCTGGATCGATAAACAAAGTGGTGTCTTTTTTCTTATGAATACGAGAAAGCATCATAAAAGCAGCGAATCCACCTTGCATACTTCCTACTGTAGGAATACAACCTTCTGGAGCCACATCCACATCTAAAAAGTTCTTTACAAAACGACTGATTTCATTCTTCAAAGGAGGTATTCCCTGAATATCAGGATATATTGCTGCTACACCATCCTCTAAGGCTTTTATTTGGGCTTTCACTCCATATTGAGAAGCTGGAATTCCAGGAATCCCCATCTCCATTCTGATGAATTTATCCCCAGTTGCCTTTTCAATATTGTCAACAAGCTTTTTGATTTCTCTGATGGAAGCACTTCCCACTTGTGCCACTCCACTTTCTTTAACCTTCTGGCTAACGATGTCGTAATTGATTGGTGTATTTTTCATAATTTTATTTTAGTTAAAAGTGAACAGTTAACAGTGAATAGTAAGCCAAACCATAGCCTTCATACCCATTATTTGATCATTTTTAATTGATTCATTATTAAAAGAACTATTTCTTATTGTAAATAAAAGCTTTCTACTTTCCTTAACTAACTCTGTTGCAAACACTGTTAACTATTAACTGTTAGTTATTAACTGTTAACTCTCTTATTTCTTCTTCATCCCAGCCACAGCCAAAATCATTCCTAAGGCAATTCCTAATAACGCTGCAAAGAGTACTTGAAAATCTGGAGGCAACATAAAAGTAATGGTATGCGCCGGAATCCAGAAAAAAGGAATGGTCTTTTTAAAGACAAAACCCCACTGAACTGTCCAGTCCAAATTTACAAAATGTTCTTTGAATTTTATAGGTTTAAATAATCCTGCTATGCTTCCTCCATTTTGAATAATATGCATATCTGTAATTTTATGCAAAGTCATCATCACTGGAGCATATATTAAATTCATGGCAGCACTAATACTAAAAGCCACTAAAAGTTTATCGAAGGAAAAGGCTTCTTTCATTAATATGGGTGCATCTTTCATGCCTAAATAAGCCAAGAAAGCAGGAGTTCCCACAGCAAAAATCACAAAAGCCATTTTTATGGTTAATCCTAAAAAGCCCCAAACAATAGCGCGAGGAATTAAACCAAAACCTTTTTGATAATAGCTTCCTGTTCTGATTCTTAAACCAATGACTTCGCCTAAAGTAGCCAATAATCCGAACTTAATAAAGCTCATGATCATGCCATGTTCTGCATTGAAGTTGATATAAGAATCAAATACAAACTGACAGGTGAAAAAGGGAAGAAAAAACAGCGCAACCGCTGCCAATAATATAAAATCGGCTTTTTTCATTAAATCTTAATTTAATGGCAAAGGTCTGAAAAGTTTATTGGATAGTGTTTACGAGGATTACCGAAAATTTGATTGTCACACAGACTTCCTTCGACTATGCTCAGAGTAGGCAAAGACTAAGAGAAGCATATCCATAATTGAATTTATAGGCTACTAAGAATCTCTGCATATCCAGAGTGGCAAAGTATTGAAATCACCAAACATTGAATAAGGAAACTTCTGACTTCAAACTTCAAAAAATTTCACGCAAAGAAAACGCAAAGAAAATTCGCCAAGAGCGCATAAGAATTAAAAGGTAATTGATTAATCTGAAGGCCAACAAGGAATCTTGAACCTAAGTGAACCGACAGTATGCTCTGCGGCATCTTTTATTCACAACATCCTCTGTGTCGCAGTGCCTCTGCCTCTGTGGTATTTTTTTTTAATTCACCATAATCTCATCCACCATAAAAGCATTTCCACTTTCCTTTTTAGTCGTTTCTTGCTTTTTAATACTCACTTTCACATATCGAGCTTTTCTATCGAATGATTCTGTGGAATAAGTGCAGACCTCAAGATTCTTATTGGCATCCTCTATCATTTCTCCATTTATCTTTTCCCATGATTCTCCGTCTTTACTTAAGAAAACGTCAACGGAGGAGGGTAAATAATAATGCCCTGATAGTTGTTTGAGGAAATTGAGTTGAACGCGTTCAATGAGTTTGATATTCTCCAAATCCAGGATAAATTCTGCATCCTGATCATAAAATCCCATCCAATGGTCGTCGCCATAATTTTGAGTTCCGATATAGCCATCTGTTAATGCTGGCCATCCTCCTGCTGAGAACCAACCTGAATAACTAGCTTCACTAGTAACGGCTTTACCTTTTGCTTGATGTTCTACCTTTATCTTCTCTAGGAATGATGCATCACTAGGCTTCTCACAAAACTGTGATTTTATCAATGGTCGAATTTTATAGGCTGCTCCCAAATCATCTTTCTCGCTCAATGGACGAATACGATAAGCATAACAATAATCACCAGGATATAAAGTATACTGCGGATGTGCCCTACTCCACCAACTATCGTCACCGGCCATACCTGACTGTGCAAAATCCATATCAACACTGATGAAGTCTCTTGGGCTAATATCAGATATATGCTTGTTTACCTTCTTATCAGCTTGGTCAAAATCTTCTAAAATATAATTCTGGGCACTAAATTCTATACTCGGGAATCCCGCTATTAAGACTCCTCTATGTTCCTTATTTCTTAAAGCAGCCCAACGTACATCAGTAAGATTCGAATTCTCTTGTGGACGGATATAAGGAGTATATTGTTCCTCGGTGGTGGAATGATAAATGCCTAGTTTATAGCCTGACTTTCTATCCCAATAATTCTCCTGCGGGCCACGACCATACCAATCCATTTGATTATACTCTGGTTTTAAATACATGGTCATTCCTAAGCGTGGCAACTCAGCCAACTCTTTTTTCTCATCCAAATCTAGAGTTTGCTGAACATATAGTTCGCCATCTCCTAAAATCACATACTGCAATATTAATTGTCCAGCATTATCCACTAATTGATAAGTACAGGTCAGTTTGATTTCTCTTTTAGAAATCACCTCATGTTTCATGCTTTTCAAAGTCATTTTCTCATGAACATTCTTCCAGTAAGCAGCACGCTTCTGCATTCCATTTCCAAAATCATTATCTGTCATTCCTCTCCAAAAAGAAGCTTGTGGGCCTTTTTTATCGTAGAGCATTTCTTCTCCATTATAATTTAGAGCAGTTAAATATCCCGATTTCTTATTAAAAATCATCTGAAAATCTTCATTGTGAAATTTCAGATCTGATTTGGCATCATCAATCAGTACTTCAGGGAATTTCTTTAATTTAGAATAAGAAAATCCCCTCATGGAAGGCAAGTCAAACTGCGCCCAAGCGACTTCATGTCCTGCTGGAACTATATCTGTAGAATCTTTTTCATGAACCGATAAACCAAGAATATATTCCACATTCTGCTCGTTTAAACTCTCGCTTTGAGGAATCTTAAAAATCACAGAATCACCAGGAGCTCCAGCAAAATTATTCAGCTGCCCTCCCATTATCTTTTTACCGTCTTGTAATATCTCCCATTCAAAAACAAACTCATTCAGGTTTCTATAATTATAGTGATTGAAAATCTCTACAGAATTCCCTGTTTTTTTAAACTTCAAATATTGATAGGTCTTCTTCACTTGCCAAATTCCAGGATGCACTTCTCTATCAGAACCAATTAATCCATTGGCCAAGAAATTATTATCACTTTGAATGGTATCGGTTCCATAATCACCACCATAAGCCCAAAATTCATTTCCATTTTCATCTGTTTCCAATAATCCTTGATCTATCCAATCCCAAATAAAACCGCCTTGCAAATGTGCTTCGGCTTCAATCACATCCCAATATTCTTGAAAGTTACCCGTTGAATTTCCCATGGCATGTGCATATTCACACATAATTAATGGACGATAATGATCGCGACTCACATATTCTTGTAAATGATTGATGGAAGGATACATGGGACAAACAATATCAGTAGCAGAATCCTCTCCTGCTCTCTCATAATGCACAGGACGATAAGGGTCTATTTTATGCATCAAGTCAGACGCTTTTTTGAAATTCACTCCAAATCCCGCTTCATTTCCCATGGACCAAATAATGATAGATGGATGGTTCTTATCACGCTTCATCATTCTTTCAATTCTATCTAAATGTGCCAATTCCCATTCCGGATTATTTCCTAAAGTCCTATCCAAATTATATCCCATACCATGACTTTCGATATTGGCTTCATCAACTACATAAATACCATATTTATCGCAGAGTTCATACCAATATGGGTCATTGGGATAATGAGAGGTTCTTACTGCATTGATATTGAATTGTTTCATCAGTTGAATGTCTTTCAACATGGTTTCTTTACTCACTACATGTCCCGTAATTTGATCATGCTCATGTCGATTTACTCCTTTAAGTAAAACAGCTTTTCCATTGACTAGCAATTGACTATCCTTTATCTCTACTTCTCTAAACCCAATATGTGTGCTCACCACCTCTTGGGTTTTACTTCCATATCTGAGCTCTAAAACCACCTCATACAAATTAGGTTTTTCTGCCGACCATAAATCAGGATAAGGAATTTTAAACTCTTTGTCCAACTGCTTTTTCTCTCCAGCAGCAAATCTCTTAGCACCCATAAATGATTTCTTTACTTGTTTGCCATTTCTGATCAGCCTTAATACTACTGTGGATTCATTGAAATTAAGCTCACTCCTATTTTCTAAATCAATTTTTACATGTAGAGTTCCTTCGGTAAAATCATCATTTAAACTGGGGCGAATCTCAAAATCTCTAAAATATAACTGCGTACGTGCCATCAAATACACATCACGCTCAATACCACTGATTCTCCAAAAATCTTGACATTCTAAATAGGACCCATCCGACCAACGATAGACTTCAGCTGCAATACTATTCTTTCCAGGTTTTAAATATTTGGTGATATCAAATTCAGCAGGCAATTTACTACCTTGGCTATAGCCTACTTTTTGCCCATTCACATAAAGATAGAATGCAGATTTTACTGCGCCAAAATGGACAAACACATTTTTCTGAGCCCAATTTTCTGGCAAATCAAACTCCCGATAATAAGAGCCTACTGGATTGTATTTTTTGGGCACTATGGGTGGAACTGGATTTCTCGTCCATTCGTAATTATGATTTACATAGATAGGAATATCATAGCCTTGAAGCTCCCAATTAGAAGGAACAGGAATGGTTTTCCACTCCCTTTTATCATAAGCCTCCTCAAAGAAGTTCTTTGGCCTTTCACTTGGATTTTCGCTCCAATTGAACTTCCAATCTCCATTTAGTGACAAATAGTTAGGAGAAGCTTCACCACTGAACTCTAATGCTTGAACTTTAGTTTCATAACTAAAAAAGCTAGCTCTTGAATCTTCTTTATTTTCAGAAATAAAATTTGGATTTTCCCAATTGTAGCTCTTATCTTGAGCCATCAATTGAAAAGCAATGAAAGTGACCAATATTAGAAAGAATCTTTTTCTCATGAGATGCTATTTTTTTTTGACATAAAAAACCCACTACAAGACAAAGCAATCGCCTTTCTTGTAATGGGCAATATTACAAATTTATCGCCTAAATGACCTCATATAATCATCTAATTCATCAATAGAAGATTCATATTCAAAAGCATCATTTACTTGATAATAATTACCATAATCTAATGTATAACCGAAAGCATATTTCGCTAATGTTAACTTATCGTCCTCAAAGTCAAAAAGCTCCATCATCTGTCTTACTTGTGAACTCAATAAACAATTGCTATCAATAATTTGCTGAGCTAGCTTTAACTTGCTATCGCTAAAATCTTTTGACGAAATACTTCTCTTGGCATTTTCAAAATCGTGTTGAGACATGGGATAAGGACATCCATAAGGGCCACTATAACCCGGCAATACATAATTACTTGTTGGCTCACTATGCATTCCACCATTTGTAGTGGTGGTGGTGGTAGAAGTCGTATAAGTTTCGGTAAAGGTAGAAGAACCGGTTTCCGTTGCATTCACGTTCACATTCATACTCACTCCGCCCATGTTCACATTCATATTAACGTTTTCGCCTGTTGGATGGCCATCACCATGAACTGAAGTAGTTGTAGTGGTATGTGTAACAGAAGTTGCTACAGCTGGAGTTGTGGTAAACATCACCACTTGTTGTTGAGGAGGACGAGGAGGGGCTTGAGCTAAAGGAACCGTATTGAACATTCTCAATACATAATTTCCTTTTTTATTGGTCTTCAATTTTAAAGTGACCTGAACATTAGGCTCATTCAAATAAATGGTTTTTGTTAACTCTGGAATTTGAGCATTCTCAAAAATGATTTTCGCTTGATAAGTGGGTGCGATTAATCCCTGAACCATCACATTGGTTTCTGGCTGTCCATTCTGTAAAATCCCATTCAATACCACTGAAAACCTTTCTCCATTTTCTGAGAAGATGATCAAATTGGAGCTTTGAGCAAATGAGAGAAGACTCACAAATAAAATACTAAAGAGTAGAATTGTTTTTTTCATATTGTTTTTGAATTGATGTAATAAAAAACTGTGCCAATTTAGAAATATGGAATAATGGGATGCCAAAAATAGAAAATATTTTAATAATAACAGATGTCCGAATACGGACAAAAACTAACTCTTTAGAAAAAGACAAAATAACAAAGAGATTTGAAGCTAAGCTATCATTGGAATGACAAAATTTTTACCTTTGACGCTTAAAATCAAACATAATAAATCATGAAGAACATCCTTCAAATATGTCTCGCCTTATTATTATCAGGCAGCTTAAGTGCACAAACACTGGTTAGAACAGAGGCTCCAAAAGCCAAAGAACTTAGCTTAGAAAAGATTTTTAAAGAATATCAATTCTATCCTCGCTCTGTTAGAGGAATACAAGCTATGAACGATGGGGAACATTATTGTAAAATCAGTAAAGAAGGAATTGAAGAGTATAGCTATGCTACCGGTGAGAAAACCAGAATGATCATTGAGAATAAAACACTAATCATCAATGATAGTGTAACGCTGAAATATGATAGTTATGAATTTAGCCCCAAGGAAGATTTAGTTTTACTTTCAACGGAAACAGAAGCCATTTATCGTCATTCTAGCAAATCCAATTTCTATATCTATTCCATAGAAGACAAGAGTTTGACCTTATTAAGCGACAATGGGAAACAAAGATTGGCTAGCTTCTCTCCTGACGCTACAAAAATAGCCTTTGTTCGTGAAAACAATCTTTTCATTGTGAATCTTGCCGATATGAGCGAGAAACAAATCACCACCGATGGTAAATTTGAATCTATTATTAATGGTACTACCGATTGGGTTTATGAAGAAGAATTTGCTTTTACCAAAGCTTTTTTCTGGTCGCCAAATGGAGATTATATCGCCTATTATAAATTTGATGAGTCCAAAGTAAAAGAATTTTGGATGACTTATTATGGAGAATTATACCCAAAACATGAAAAGTATAAATATCCTAAAGCTGGCGAGGACAATAGTGTGGTGAGTATTCATACTTATCAATTATCGACTGGTGAAACCAAAACCATGAATATTGGTGAAGAAACCGATATTTATATTCCTCGTATGAAGTGGACCCATGAAAGTGATAAATTGGTTATCTTTTGGATGAACCGTCTTCAGAATAACTTGAAGTTCCTATTAACAAATCCTACTACAGGTGAACATACTGAAATCTATAATGAAACCAATGAATACTATATTGAAATCACTGATAACTTTCACATTTTAGCCAATAAAAAAGGTGAAAATGCAGGTTTTATTTTAACATCTGAATTAGATGGTTTCAACCATGTTTATTATTATAACATGGAAGGTAAACTTCAAAAACAATTGACATCTGGAAATTGGGATGTAGACCATATTATTGGATACGACAGTAAAGAAAAAGTAGTTTATTATCAAGCTGCAAAATCTGCGCCCTATAATCGTGAAGTATTTGGCGTGAACTTAAAAGGAAAAGAAAATCCAATTGAAGTAAAAGAAGGATGGAACAGTGTAACCTTCTCTGCCAACTATAAATATTATAATGCTACATGGAGCGATGCCAACACTCCTCCAGTTTATTCTTTAAAGTCTATCAAAGGAGAAACCATTAAAGTATTGCAGGACAATCAAGCATTAAAAGACAGAATTGCAGAATATAATTATCAAAAAAAGACTTTTTATGATATCACCACTAGCGAAGATGTAAAATTAAGCACTTGGCAAATCCTTCCTCCTAATTTTGATGAATCAAAACAATATCCTGTTTTATTCACTATTTATGGTGGTCCTGGTTCTCAAACGGTGAAAAACTCTTGGGGATATCGCGATGCTTGGTATCAATATTTTGCGCAACAAGGCATTATAGTAGTAAGTGTAGACAATAGAGGAACTGGATTTAAAGGGGAGGCTTTTAAAAAGGTAACTTATCAAGAATTAGGGAAATACGAAACTATAGATCAGATAGAAGCAGCTCAGTATTTCGAGTCACTTCCTTACGTGGCCAAAGACAAAATCGGGATTTTTGGTTGGAGTTATGGTGGTTATATGAGTACCTTATGTATGACCAAAGGAGCTGAGCATTTCAATACAGGAATTGCAGTAGCACCAGTTACCAACTGGAGATATTATGATAATATTTACACCGAGCGTTATATGAGAACTCCTCAAACCAATGCAGCTGGTTACGACGACAACTCTCCTATCAATCACGTAGAAAAACTAAAAGGAAACTATATGCTGATTCACGGTATGGCCGATGATAATGTTCATCCTCATAATGCTTACGATTTAATTACGGCTTTGGTAGCTGCCGATAAAGAATTCGAATTGATGTTGTATCCAAACAGCAACCATGGAATATATACAGGAAAAAATACCACAATACATCTTTACAAGAAAATGACCAAGTTCTATTTGGAACATTTGAAATAAGGAGATTTAAAATATATTTATAGGGTTACCCATTTAAGTCTCGTGTAATTTAATCGAAGCGTAAGCAATC
>NZ_JABKCA010000034.1 GCF_013166655.1 Lentimicrobium sp. L6 | reverse complement strand
GGAGTAACAAATTCAAGGACGCTATCCCCAGCGTACCTTGGGGCTATCATCCTTTAGGTTTCCTAAGCCTAAAAATCAAAATTCTCAGGGTCCGGCCCAGTCCTATTCTCACAATTCAGCAAATCTATTTTCCCCATATCTTCCAAACTGATTTCAAAATCGAAAATATTGGCATTGGATTGAATGCGCTCTTTTTGTGAGGATTTCGGAATTAAAAGAAACCCTTTTTGCAGATGCCATCTCAAAACCACTTGAACAATATTCTTTCGGTACTTTTTAGACAATTCCTGCAAAATAGTAATATCTAATATCTTAGCTCTCATCAACGGGCTCCAGCCTTGTAATAAAGTCCCATGAGACTCACAAAACTTAACCAACTCAGGTTGCGCCAATTCAGGATGCAACTCTATCTGATTGACCATAGGAGTAATTTCGGCTATTTTGTAAATATCCTCCAGATGATGCTGATTGAAATTACTCACTCCAATGGCTTTTATTCTTCCCTCTTTATAGAGTTTTTCCATGGCTTTCCAGGTGTCGATATATTTCTCTGCTACAGGCCAATGAATCAAATATAAATCCAGATAATCGGTTTGAAGTCGCTCTAATGATTTCTCAAAAGCCTTTAGGGTAGATTCATAACCCTGGTCTTCATTCCATACTTTAGAAGTTAGGAATATATCTTCTCTCTTTAGTTTTGAATCTAAGATGGCTTGTCCCACTCCTTCTTCATTTTTATAAATGGCAGCCGTATCTATCAATCGGTAGCCCTCCTCAAATGCGTATTGGATGGCATTTTCTACTTCTCCTCCATTTTCCGAACGAAATACACCCAATCCGAATAATGGGATTTCTACTCCGTTATTTAATTTTCTGGTGCTATTGATGTTTTTCATAAATACAATAATAAGAATAAAAAAAGGTACCATCACAAAATGTATGGCACCTTTCTAAAAACAAAAGTTACTTCTCTAGTTAAATATAAGTTCAGCTCTCACCAATTCAGCCTCACCTTCAAACAATACTTTTAGATAATGGATGTCTTCTTTAGCCTCTATATTTCCGTGATAATAGAGCGGATGTAAATAATCATATTTACTCTCTTTTTCTTGATAATCATTAACCTTGGCATCCACTTTTTTATAGTCTTTTCCGTTCTCTGAAACCCATATACTCAATCCTATATCATCGGTTTCTTCAAAACTGTAAATTCTAAATTCCTTAAAATCTTTTGCAGTTCTGTATATCAATTCACTTCCTTCTTTTCCCTTAAAGCGATTTATGTTTTCTTTGAATCTCCTGTCATTTCCGGTAGTGAGCTCTAAGTCTTTTGAGAAATATTGCTGGCCAATATTCTCCATATTATCCACAATGGCATTTTCCTTCACCGTTATTGGACCAATAATATTAGAAGATGGAGAGGAGCCTGTTGAATTAATAGCTATAATTCTATAAAAATAGGTTTTGCCAATTTGAGCATAGAAATCATTATAAAGAGGAAAGTAAGCATGTTGAGCATCTGAGACATGATGAGCAATACGAGTCCAAGGTCCTGATGGGGTTTCAGCTCTTTCCACATGATAGGCATTGGCTCCAGTTGAACCTTTCCAGCTGATGCTATAAACCTCCTGAATAGGTAGTAATCCTGGTGCCTTTGGTTTTTCCAATTCTGGAACTTCCATGTTTCGCATTTTGTAAATCTTACTGCGATACATTTCCAAGAAATTAGCCTCATCATAAAGCGTTCCAGAGCTAAATCCAGGCCAACGATAAGCTTTGTAAATACCTTGTCCATGAGGCTCCGAATGCCAATAAAATCCACCCTGTTCTCTATGTCCTCTCAATCCCCAAATTAATGCACCAGAAATCTCCTCAGTAGCTATAATCTTATCAATAAGAATGTCCATAGCTCTAGTGCTTTGAAAACCAAATTCACCCAAAATATAAGGCTTTCGGCCATCAATAATTTCTATGTTCTTTTGAATATGACCATAAATGACATCGGGGTCTAGGGCATAATGATGGGTATGAATCAAATCAATATTAGGGTCAGCTACGGAAGATTCTCTTACAAAACGCTCATCCATGGCGTGATATCCATCTAAAAGAAGATGGTTATTGTCTATGCTTTTGATATATGCTGCTATATCTGCGGTCCATTCGTGAGGACAAACTAGTTCATTACCAGTTTCCCAGCACATAATGCTTTTATCATCCTTGTATTTAAGTCCTGTTAGGGTGTTGGTTCTGTTCAGTGTAAACTCAATGGTTTTTTTAAAGTCCGCAATGAGTTGTGGGTCGGTCCAAAAATCATCCCATTCCTTATCTCTAAATGCAGCGTATTGAGGTGCGCCTCCCATCCAATCCCAATTGTTGAGCAGGGAAAAGATAATACGAATTTCTAGCTCATTGGCAATTTTCAGCATCAAATCATTTACTTTAAAAGCCTCTTCATTAAACTCTCCAGGACCAGTGATATGAGTAGCTACACTGTCAGGAAAGTTAGGATATTTCACAGGTAAAGTATAAATTCTGACTACTTCACCTCCCATTTGCTTTACCGACTCCAATACATCTCTAATCTCATATTCTGTAGGTAATTTATAAGGATAGACAGTCCTAAAACCCATTTCATCCTCCACAAAATTCAGGGTAGGAATATTAAAAGAGATAAAGCGAAATTGTTCTTTCCCGTTCATAAATTTATTTCCTTTGGCGGTGATGAAATGCTCAAAACCTTGGGCATGAAGATTAGGAAGCAGCAGAAATAATACAGCTACTATAATTAAAGATTTAGATTTCATGATTTATTATTTTTTGATGTTTTGTAGTTCTTTATTGAAATTTCTAAGGATGTTCAAGGTAGATTCATCTTTATCATATACCGAATACCAACCTTGCAACTCATGAGGAGGGTCACCAATAAATGGATCGCCTTTTTTCCAAAATTCACCTGGTCTTGGAGCTCTCCCTTCCCCAGTGTAGGACCAGAAATTAATGCCTTGGATAGGGCCGTCAGATTTAATATTTTCTAAAACCACTTCATAGAAATATTGATAGAATTTATCGCGATAGACAGTGGAAGCATGCTCTTGAAAATCTCCTCCATCTCTGGCAATTCCGAATTCTTCTAATACCATAGGTTTGTTGAGTTTGATAGCTGCAGCTTCGTGAGTTTCTATATATTCCTTAGCTAAGTCCATGGCTGGTTGAAAGCTTTCTTCCGCTTGATTTGGGTCGAACCAACTCCAGTTTTGTGGCCAAACATGTAAAGTGATATAATCGATATCATCAATTTGATTGTCGAGAATCACATCTACTCCAGCACTTTTGCTATTGGTACTTCCTTCATTTCCGGCTGCTACTAAATGATTTTTATCGAGGCTTTTTATAAAAGCAGCAGCATCGGCTAACCATTGTCGGTATTCAGCTGGATAGTCATATCCTCGTGGTTCATTGGCCAATTCCCAAGTCATTATAGTTGGGTCGTTTTTATAGATTTTATTGGTGATGTGATTCTTGCGGTTGATAATGGCTTCTACCGTGTTTTTATAAAGCTCTTGGGCTTTTTGATGTTTATAAAACTCACAAGAATAGCTGGTGAAAACACTCCAACTATAGGGAGGTTCTTGAGGATATGGAATAGAATCGGCTCCGGTCCATTCTAAGAATTGAGGGAAACCACCACTCCAGGTCCAGTAATTTGACAACACCATAATCGCTTTCATATCTCGTTTAGCCATTTCAGCCAATAGGAAATCTAATCCCCCAAAAACATCCTCATTAAATACGTCAGGAGCAGTTTGTAAGGCAGGATGCACACAGTATTTGGCATCTTCATGTGCTTCACTGGCTGCCAAAACTCTTAGGTTGGTGATACCCAACTTTTGCATTTGGTCGAGTTCTCTTATGAGTCTTGCTCGGTCACCTGATTTTTCTGCTCCGAGGTTCATACCAAACCAATAATTGGCACCAGAAAAATGATAGGGCTCTTGGTTGAGAATAAAGTCAAGGCCATTGACTTCTACAAAATTTGAATTTGGTGTTTCTTGGTTTTGACAAGAAATCAAAGTAAGTAGTATGAATAAGTAAAAGAGTTTTTTCATTTTATTGCTCTATTTGTGTGACTTGTATTTCTTTTAGTTCAATAGATTCTGGGCCTGTCATGTTTTGAGTTTTCACTTGAAAAGTGGATTTTCCTTTATCCAAATGAATGATTCCAGCTTGATGCTTGGCCCAGGTTTTTGTGGGTGCTTCTTGTGCCCTTTCTATTCGGTCGAAACTAGCATGTACCTCCGAAACAAAAGGCTCGTCAATCTCGGTCACTAATTGTGCTTGTCCGGCTGAAATATTGAGCACAGTTCCTGTATTTTCTGGCTTACAATTATAACTAAGTGTAACTTGATAATTGCCCTCCTCTAAAATATCTATATTCCACTCTGCATAGGCCTCTGTTTTAGTCCAGAAGTCAATCCAATCATGTGCCCAACCATATTTTGCATGATAGGCGATTCCGGTAAGTTTTCTGTCTTTCCTGAATTCGAAGGGAGGAAATAAAACAGATTCGTGTGCCGGAAGAATGGTTTTTGGAAACTTCCGATGACCCACCGGAATGGCTGCTGTTTCATTTTCTTTATTGTTGACTTCCTGATACCATTCTTGCCATTTCGATTGGTATTCTTTCATGAGCTCAGGATGTAAAAGAGCAATATTGGTTTTCTGACAACTATCCGATTGTAGATGAAATAATTCTTGGTCAACCATTAAATAATCTTGACTTCTTACACTTCTTTTTCCCGACCATTCTTGAAACAGTAAACGGTCTTCATTTCCTGCATTCCTCAGCATTTGTGGGACTAAACTTTTTCCATCCATTCTATTTTTTTGAGGAGTCTGACTATTGATCATTTCGAGTAAAGTAGGTAAAAGGTCGATGTGAGCAGAAACTTGAGTAATTTGAGTTTTGGCTTGGATATAGCTAGGCCAGCGGATAAAGCATGGAACTCTCATTCCTCCTTCATCCACTGAGCCTTTTCTACCTTTAAACCCAGCATTATAGCGAAAATTTAAAGGCCCATTATCCGATAAAAAAATGACGATGGTATGATTCTTTATATTTAGTTCTTCAATTTCATTTAATACCAAAGCTACGTTATCATCAATATTCTCCATCATACCATAAATTCCAGCATCGAAATCCGGAAGTCCCATGGCTTTGTATTTGTCATAGTATTTATCGTCCACTTGAACAGGAGTATGGGGAGTGTTATAAGCCAAATAGCAAAAGAAGGGGGCATTTTCCTCGTCCGATTTCCTGATAAAATCAATGGCTTTCTCACTTAAGATATCTGTGATATATCCTTCAGGAATGACCTCTTCGCCATTATGTTCTAAAACAGGTTGATAATAGTTTGAGAGATGGCCAGCAGTAAAGCCATAAAACTCATCGAATCCTCTGCCATTCGGGTGATAAGGATAGTGAGCTCCATTATGCCATTTCCCAAAGCAAGCCGTTTGATAACCTTCAGCTTTTAGATAATCGGCCATGGTTTTTTCATCGAGCTTCATGTTTTCTCTACCTCTAGTCACACCTGAAACTCCTGTTCTTTGATGATATCTTCCGGTGAGTAAACTGGCTCTGGTTGGAGCACATACTGGGCTGACATAGAAATTGGTAAAATGAGCACCTTCGCTAGCCAATTGGTCTAGATTTGGAGTTTCTAGATATGGATTTCCATTCATGGATAAATCGCCATAGCCTTGGTCATCGGTAAGAATAAGTAGAATATTGGGTTTCTCGTTTTTGGTTCGACAAGAAGATAGGAGGAATAGGATTCCTAAGAATAAAATAAATGTGATAATATGTGGTTTCCTAATCTCCATTAATTTTTTTATTGATACATTTTGGGTAAATCATCACCAAATAATATGCTTTCGTGGTTTCTAAAAGCTTTAAAATCTTCTGCCTCTTCTTGACCCAAATAAGGCACATAAAAATGATGTGTATTGGCATTTCTCCAAAACATGATATAAGCCATTTTCTTGGTCTTTTCGTTGTGCTGAAGTATGGGCAAAAACACCTCAGTAAATATTTTATCACCTTTTAAACCTTCAATTCCTGTTTCAGTAAATGCTGCTATTTTATTTCTCTTTTCTGCAAAATCACTAATGACTTCTAGGCGTTGAAGAAGACCCAATGTATCTCCAATTTTAAAAGAATAATAATCGTCATATCCAATCACATCCACAAAATCGTCACCCGGATAACGGTCGAGGTATTCCTTCTCGTTTGTAAAAGCTCTATCGGGTGAATATACAAAAAGTAAATTATTGAGCTTTCTGGTTTCAATAAGATATTTCATGGTAAATTGATATAGTTCTTTGTATTGCTCAGGACTACAATGAATTTCTCCCCACCAAAACCAGCTGCCATTATTCTCGTGGAATGGACGAAATAGGATAGGGATTAAATTTCCATCTTTAGATTTTAAACTTTGAATGAAATCGGCGGCTAAATCTAGCATTTCCACATAATTATTATGAAATTCTCCACCTGGTAAAATCTGACTTAGAGTAGGATTGGCAATGGTTTTGTCGGTCCAAGAGCCATCATCTGTAACAGGGTTGTAAGTATGCCAGCTGATGGTATTTATAGAGCCATGTTCATAAGCTTGTTGAATATAATTTCGCATTTTATCAAAAGGAATAGAGTCCAAGTTCATGGGCCATCCTCTACCAATTCCTCCAATATCCCAGCCCACAATGGCAGGATAAGAACCTGTTATATCTTTGACATCGGAGCGGCCTTGCTCGTCCCACCAATTAACTCCATAAGCCAAATCATCTTGATGCCCAACTAGAACATAATCTTTAGATAGCATATTGAGTTGATGGTATAAGGCTTTAGTTTCTTGTGTAGCATTTTTATTGACTGGCAAAATACTATAGGTAGAAGATTCTTGATTTTTAATCTCCTCAAATTGACATGATGAAAGAAAAGCCGTCAGTACAACAAAGAGTATAAAGCTTGGTTTTGCAAAAATAAGTTTGTTCGAAATTGTTGTCATAGTATTAGTTTGTATGAGTAGCGCTTAGTATCCTGATGACTTCCATCATTCCTCTAGAATTATGATATGGACCCTTCCAAGGACCCACTAAATCGTCCGATACATTTGGTAAGTACTCCTCATTCACTCTCCACCACCATTCTCCACTTTCATGCTTTAAATGGGATTTGGTGAATTGCCATAAACCCTTTACCACCTTTAAATACGCTTCATCTTTAGTGATTTCATAAGCATTCATAAAGCCAACCATGGCTTCAAATTGTGGCCACCAATGACGATCTGTATCCATCACCCCACTTGGATTTCCTTCGTATAAAATGGAACCATCTTCGTGAATTCCTTTTTCCATGGTCACTTTGGATATTTTGATGAGGATGGTTTCAAATTCTTTAATGATTTCTGTATCATTTAAGGCTTTTGTTGCTTCTAACATCAACCAAGCTGCTTCAATATCATGTCCATAAGAAATCACCTGGTTTTGAGATTCCCATTTTCTATTAAAGAACAGTTCAAGATGATGAGTTTTGTCATCCATAATTCTATCTCTATGAATGAAGAGGAGGTTGTTTAAAGCCTTGGCTAAGTCTGAGTTTGGCCAAATCCTGTATAGATTGGTATAGGCTTCAAGAATATGTAAATGCGTATTCATGGTAAAAGGAGCGTTCATATCCTTGTCACTCAATCGCATATCTTCTAAAGGGTCCCAGTTTCTTGCTAAGGCTTCTATATAACCTTGGTTTTCGGTATCGTAAAAATGATTTTCGATATCATGAAAGAGTTGGACTGCTAAATCTTTTGCCATTTCATCTCCTGATGCTTTATAATATTCACTTAATCCATACATGGCGAAGGAAAGTGCATAGGCTTGCTTTCTATCATTTATTGATTCTCCATCTTTATCGAGAAGCCAAAAAGTACCACCATATTCATGGTCTATAAAATGCTCTTTGATGTAGAGAAAACTCTGTTCAGCAGATCTAAGATATTCCGGATTTGGTTTGAAATTATAGGCCGCAGAAAAGGTCCAAAGAATGCGAAAATTGAGGATGGCAGCCTTTGGGGCATTGGTGTTGATTTCATTCAGGTAGTTTATCTGACCCATGAATCCTCCGTTTATTTCATCTTTGGTTTTGTTTAGCCAAAAAGGAAGTAAATGATTCACCAATTCCTGCTCAAGTTCTATTTTTAAGTTCATCTCTATCGGAGCTCTTTATTTCTTATTATTCCTAATGATGTTTTTCAATGTTTCAACAGAAGTAGCACTTCGTAAACCATCCTCTGGTGTATTTATGCAATAGTCTAATAATTGGCCTACAGTTGTGGTGGCCACATGCATACGTGTGTCGGAGGAGGCATAATAGATAAATACTTTTCCATCTTCATCAGCTATCCAACCATTGGCGAAAATCACATTGCTCACATCGCCCACTCTTTCTTCACCATCGGGAGCAATAAAATGGCCTGCAGGTTTGTGAATCAGCTTTTCTGGTTGCTCTAAATCGGTCATAAACACATATAAAACATAACGTAATCCAGCGGCAGTATTCCTCACGCCATGTGCCAGATGTATCCAACCTTTATCTGTTTTTATTGGAACAGGGCCTTGTCCATTTTTCACTTCTTTAATGGTATGGTAAACCTTATCATCGATGATGGTTTCAGATTTGATTTCTGCCTTACACATATCATCGGTGTATCCAAAACCAATTCCTCCACCTGAGCCGGTATCAATAAAGCCATCTTGTGGACGCGTATAGAGTGCATATTTCGCATTGATGAATTCAGGATGTAAAACCACATTTCTTTGCTGACCAGAATAGGTGATTAAATCGGGTAGGCGCTCCCATAATTTTAAGTCTTTTGTCCTTGCGATTCCGCAATTGGCCACAGCAGAAGAAGTATCTCCTTTTGGTGCATTGGGGTCTTTTCTTTCGGTACAAAATAAGCCGTAAATCCATCCATCCTCATGGGCTATCAACCTCATATCATATACATTGGTATCAGGAATTTCTGTTTCTGGTAGCGTGATTGGCTCATCCCAGAATTTGAAATTATTGATTCCATCTTCACTTTCTGCTACGGCAAAGAATGATTTTCTATCTGCTCCTTCCACTCGTGCTACTAAACAATACTTTCCATTGAACTTAATGGCTCCAGCATTAAAAACGGCATTGATACTAAAGCGCTCCATTAAATATGGATTGCTTTCCGGATTTAAGTCGTAGCGCCAAAATACTGGTGTATGCTTAGCTGTTAGAATAGGGTTTTTATAACGGTGATAGATTCCATTATAGCCCTCCTCCAATTTTTCGTTTTCCTTTGAAATAAGGTCGGTATATTCCTTTGTGATTTTATTTAATCGCTGGGTAAATTTAGCGTTTGTTGTCATATTTAATATTTTTTAATTAAGCATTCTTTAAATGATCCCACCAGGTTCTCTTCATAATAAATCCACCAATTAGCGTGATGATGCTGAGGATGACGATAGGCCAAGTTTGTTTTAATACAATATACATGGGCAGCGCTACCAAGGCAGTTTGAGTGATAACTCCAAGCAAGATATTGAACATATCTCTTTTGAAATCTTTGTTTCTTTTAAAATTTGGGTCTTCTGCTATTACTTTATCGTGAATGGGTTTCCAAAATCCCCAAGGTCTTACTGTTTTATAGAAATTCTTTAGTGTTTCTTCTTCTGTTGGTGGAGCTGTAAAGGTTCCAATAATACAACCAGCTATTGAAATTAGCAGGATGAATGGGAAATAATATAAGTCGAGTGTTTCGAAAATATAAGGGAATATTAATGCTGGAACGATTCCGGCTACCATACCCCAAAAGAATCCATTTCCATTGAAGCGCCACCAATACCATTTCAAAATATTTGAAGCGACATATCCTCCAAATAATGCAGAAACTATCCATTGCAAGATGGCATTCACATCGAGAGCATAAATTCCAAAGACAATACTCACAATCACCACTGTAATTCCCGTTATATAATTGGTTCTTTTGATGGTTTGATTATTGGCTTTTGGGTTTACATATTTCAGATAGATATCGTTGACAATATAGGCTTGGGCAGCATTTAAGGTGCCAGCAAACGTGGACATAAAAGCAGCTAATAATCCAGCCAATAGAATTCCAGTAAATCCAACAGGAACAAATTCGTTAATGGCTGATGGAAGGATTTGTTCGAAATCTAATCTTCCCCCCACCATTAAATCCAATTGGTCGTAGAAGAGGATGGCCAGAACCACAAATCCAGTAATCATAAAATAACGAACTGGCATTAATACCACAGAAACAAATCCACTCATTTTTGCAGCTTCTTGTGGACTCTTGGTGCTCAATACCTTTTGCATGTCATAATTTGGTGCTGGGCCAGCAATACTCACTAATATCCCTTTAAATACCATCATCATAAAGAAGATGCTGAATAGGGAATATCCATCGGATTGTATTTTTTCATTCACCCCTGTTATGATATTGGACCAATCCAAATCTAATTTCCATCCAAACGATGGACTCATCCAGCCTTCGGGAACGATTAAATCGTGAGAGCTTAATGCATTCATGGCAATAATTCCTATGACCAATGCAGATACAGTCATAATCACATATTGAATTACATCTGTCCATACTATGCTAGTCATACCACCTAAAATGGTATAGAAAACAGCAAAAGCAGTAAATATAATTCCGTAGATATGAGGTACATATTCAGCAGCTACTTCAAAAGGAATGAAAGGAGCGATGATGTCCCATGGAATGAAAATCTGGACGAATTTCCCTAATCCTATAAAACCATAAGCTAAAAATCCTAAACAGCTAATCAAGGCAAAAACGATGACGATGGTGTGAGATAATTTCCCTCCTCTTTTGTTTCCAAATCGAGTGGAAATCCATTCTGCTCCAGTGGTGGCATTGGATCGCCTGAGCCAGATAGATAGGAATACCATCATAAACACCTGATTAAAAACAGGCCATAACCAAGGAATCCAGATACTCTTTAATCCATAAACAAAACCTATGGTCACAATCCACATAGTTCCGGAAATATCAAACATGCCCGAAGCATTTGACAGCCCGAGCATATACCAAGGTAATTTATTTCCTCCCAGCAAATAGGATTCTTTATTCTTCTGTGCACTTTTCCTCAGGTATAATCCGATGAGGATGGTACTCAATAAGTACATCAGAATAATAGCAATATCGATAGTGTTTAGTCTCATTTCTATTTCCAGTTTTGATAGGCAAAAATCAGTGGAAATGGCTAAATGAGTGGGAGAGTTACATTTCAAATGTAGGGGAAAGGTGTAACATTGATTGTAGTGGTAGTTTTAAATGGTTGAAAAACAATTGTGTATAATGTGTGGTGTAATTTTTATGGATTGCAAGCCCGAGCCAGCTTAGATATTACATCTTCGTTGTCCTTTAGTGGTATTTGTGACTTCTTTGAGCTTTTTGTGCAATAGCTTTTACGTAACTTATAGAAATAATTCGTGTAGATTCGCGTAATTCGCGGACAGTTTTATCGCTAGCGCGAAAATGTTTTCCGTGCGTATAATATGATCATGAACAATTAGTTTTCAATCTATCAATCCTTGTAAATCATCCATGCTGATTAGCTTAATTAGCCGACCGTTTTTTATTTTTTAAAATAGAGCTAGAAGTTAAGTTTGCTCTGATACTAAATCCACCCCATCATCCAGTAATAAGCTATGGCCATATACTCTCGAAACACAGAAATTTGCAAATGTAAACGAGTCCAAATAGAGTAGCGAATAGAGATTTGTTTTCCCACATCGGGCATGGAGTTGGAGCCTCCCAGTTGTGCGGCATCAAAAGCCAAAGACGTTTCGTTGGCCCGACCAAAAGAGGGTAATCCTCCCACATTGGTAAATCCAGCTTTTTGAAATGTTTTTACACTGCGATACATGTGAGCAGGGGAGCTAACCAATAAAACAGCAGGATTGCTATTGGGAAAAAATCGGGATTTCACATTCAAGGCTTCCCATCGGGTGTTGGTACCTTCGTTTTCATAAACAATTCTAGTGGAATCCACACCTCTGATGATCATCTCATGGGCCATAAGCCTGATGGAACTATTCTTATCTAGTGTATCTCCAGGGAGCGCAATGATAATCTTAGCATTCTCGTAAACTAAAGCAGCTTCTGCCCCATAATAACTTCTGATGAGCCCATTAGGGCTTGGCATTCCACTTCCTCCTAGTACTATAATCACTTCAGGATCCTCCTCTAAAGCATCTGCTGAAATGCCCAAATAATAATCAGCCCAAAATGGCAGGCTGGTGAAACTTAGAATGAGCATGATAAAACCAATGAGCCCTAAAAATAGAAATAGAGCTTTAAAGGATTTCTTTAACCAAAGAAGTATGGGTTTTATCAAAATACACATATGGTTACAAAAGTAGGGAAAACAATATTACTACAGCGAATGGAGGATGATTTTATTTAAATAACTGATGTTTAGCTCTTTGTAAGTAAGTGCATAAATACCAGTAAGGTTGTGCTTTGTACATTTATCTACTCTTAGTGTTACTTGGTGACTCCTTGGTGTCTCTTTGTGAAATAGCTATTACACAGAGTTTCTCAAAGAAAACACAAAGTTTCTCAAAGTTTAGTTTAATGAAAATGGATATTTTAAACATCTGATATCTAACAATATAGGACTATTGTAAAATCATATCTGATACATTATTAATTACTTAAAGAGGCCTGCGAAACTTCAGTTAAATGATATTGTGACCACGTAATCACATAAATACGCAACCACATAATTAGGAAACTATTTACTTTTCCGAGAAAAAGACTTTCGATGTTTATAAAAATGAACCAAGAAAATTAAAAATAAAACTACCCCTAACTTGTCATGAATTTCAAGGCAATATTCACAATCACCACCCATAATCCAGCTTAAGAAGCCAGTGGCAAAGGTAAGAGAGAAAAAAAGTAGGAACCAAGTATTATTTCTTCTTCTTCCTATCATTTCCTTACTCAATTGCATTTTCTTTTTTCTAAGAATCACATTTTCTATCCACTCCCATCGTATGGCTACATGATAGGCAATTAGGATGACAGCGAAAACACCAGAGATATTATGAACTTTCATCCAGCCTGCTTTTTTCATTCCTAGGAAATAGTTCAGACTCGATTCCTGAAACATAAAAAACATAACCAAGCCACTTATAGCCAATACAAAAAATGCGAATAAAGTACTGATGAGAATAATGATTTTTTTAGACATATTTTAAAATTAAGCTGTCAAAAATACAAGAAAAAAGCCCTCACAATGGAAGGCTTCTTGAGATATTTTGAGCTATTAAAATTTTTATTTTTGAGTATTGAAACTGTATCCTAATTCATCTAATACATCATCACTGATATCAAACTTTGGATTGGCATACATGATAGTTGCTCCACTGGCTTTGTCAAAAATGAAAGCATAGTTTTTGGTGGTTGCAATTTCCTCAATGGCATTATATATTTTGTCTTGTAGCGGCTTAATCAATTCTTGTCGTTTCTGGAATAACTCGCCGCTTTGTCCAAACTTTTCTTGCTGGTAGGCTTTTACTTCTTTTTCCATGCTGATGATTTCCTCTTCTCTCTTCTTCTTCATATCGGCAGGAAGCAATACTACATCTGCTTGATACTTTTTATAGAGGTTATCAATTTCAAGGAATTTTCCTTCAATTTCTTTTTGCCATTTTTCTGATAGCTCGTCCATTTGGTTTTGCGCATCTTGATACTCTGGAACATTATTCAAAATATAGTCAGAGTCAATATAGGCATACTTTTGAGCACTAACAGCTGAAGTCAGCATAAGGGCTAGTGCTAGAATTAATATCTTACCGAAGTTTTTATTTAATATTTTCATCTGTTGTTTTTTTTGTTTTTAATTGTCAGATGGAACTACATAAGACTAAATAATCATTATCATAGATGATAATTATTATTTAATCGTATTTCGTTTCATTTTTCCTGGGTTTTAATGTTTTTCTAATTCAATTATACCAAAACTATACCACAATTAATCGATGGACTGATTGATGGAGAAATGGAACTGACCACCATTGGCATTTGGTAAGCCTGGAACATCGTCGAAACCATAGGCCCAATCCAGTCCAAGAAGACCAAACATAGGCAAGAATACTCTCACTCCAAATCCACCAGACTTGTATACTTGGAAGGGTTTGAAATCGTCAAACGTCAACCAACTGTTACCAGCCTCAAGGAATCCCATGAAGTAAATCGTCGCACTTGGGTTTAGTGAAACAGGATAACGTAATTCCATGGTGAATTTATCGTAAATGGTACCACCTAAATTGGTATTCTTATAATAATCTGGTGTTAAGGTTTCGTTTCCATAACCTCTCAAGCTAATTAACTCTCTACCATCCATATTATTGTATCCAGAAAGCCCATCACCACCTAAATAGTAACGCTCGAAAGGAGTCACTCCAATATCAGAATTATAGGCTCCTAAGAAACCAAACTTCACTCTTGTGCTCAACACTAAGTCACCAACAACTGAAGAATACCATGCCGCTCTAATCTTCCATTTGTGGTACTCTACCCACTTGTACTTATCGTTCTCGCTCATGGTAGTATAATCTTTACCATTCAAAATACTATAAGGAGGAGTAAGTTCTAAGCTCACACCAACATCCGAACCATTACGAGGATAAATAGGAGCATCAAGAGAGTTACGGGATAGGGCAATGTTATACGCGAAATTGTTGAATTTTCCATTTCCATCTCCAACGCTAAAGATATTTCCATAGTTCTGTAGTTTATAGCTTTGAAGTTTAACGCCTTGATATAATTGGAAGAAGTCATCAGGCCAAGTCAATCGTTTACCTAAACCTACGGTAAATCCATCAATAACAAACTGACCATATCTTGGGTCGTTTCTTTCTAACTGATTGGTATATTTTGAGTGATAATAACTCACACTAAAAGCATTGGGTTTTTTACCACCCAACCAAGGCTCGGTGAAAGAAACAGAATAACTCATATAACCAGAACCATAGGTTTGGAAACGAAGACTCAATTTCTGACCATCCCCTGAAGGAATTGGACGCCATGCATCTTTCTTTAATATATTTCTTAAGGAGAAGTTATTGAAAGAAAGTCCAAGAGTACCAATGATTCTACCATAACCCCAACCACCTGATAACTCAATCTGATCGGAGGAGGTTTCTTCAACTACATATTCTATATCTACAGTTCCGTCTAATGGGTTTGGCTTTACGTCAACACCTAGTTTTTCAGCATCGAAATACTGCAACTGAGCCAATTCTCGCTGAGTACGGATAATAGCAGAGCGACTAAACAGCTGACCCGGACGAGTTCTGAGTTCTCTAATGATAACGTGGTCATTGGTTCTGGTATTTCCTTTTACAATCACATTTTTAACCGTGGCTTGGTCACCTTCTCTAATCCTGATTTCCAAATCAATAGAATCGTTCATTACGCTCACCTCAACTGGGTCAACAGAGAAGAACAAGTATCCATTATCAAGATAAAGGGAACTCACATCGGGACCGTTTTGATTGAACTGAAGATTGGTTTCTAATAATTCTTTATTATAAACATCCCCTTTTTTTATTTGAAGAACGTTTGAAAGGTCAATATTAGAATAGACAGTATTTCCAACCCATTTCACATTTCGGAAGTAATATTTATTACCTTCCTCCACATTTATATCAATATCGATTTTATTATTGCTGGCTTTGTAAATAGAATCCACAACAATCTTAGCATCACGATACCCTAATTTATTATATTTAGCTATGATGTTGGCCTTATCATCTTCATAGTTCTTTTCAATATATTTTGAAGATTTGAAGATTCTCAACTTCACATTTTCTTTATAATAAGCTTCGGCATCGTCTTGGATTTTAGGAATCTGAAGAGTGGCAACATCCTTCACAACATTCCAAACCAGTTTCTCCATATTATAGAGGGGTTTAATATGTCCCACCTCTTTGGTTTCTTTCATGGAAGCTTTTAGCTTATCGGTGCTTACTTCTTCGTTTCCGTAGATATTGATCTTGGCAATTCTTACTTTAGAGTATTTCTTAATATTGATGGTTAAAATAACTCCATTGGGTTTGGTTTCGTCCGCCTTTTTTTCAATTTCTACTTCTGCATTTAAAAATCCTTTTTCATCGAAATATTTATGGATTTTTTGCTTCGTTCTAATAATAAGGTTCTCCGTAACCACATCGCCACTCACAAGCTTTATCTTTTCACGGATATTATCCACATCTCCTTTTTTAACTCCATTGATAGAAAAACCTGTTAATCGAGCTCTTTCCTGCAATTGTATGACTAGGAAAATTCGGTTGTTTTCAATTTTTTCAATATTGATGGAGATATTTTCAAAGAGGCCTTGGCTCCAAAGTTTTTTAAGGGCTTTGGCTACATCGTCACCAGGAACATTAATGGTATTTCCAACTTGTAAGCCAGAAATCATCACCAAAGCTTTCTCATCAAGAAACTCAATGCCTTCCACTTTCACTCCTCCAATCTCGTATTTCTGAGGTCTGGAATAGTCGAGCTCTTGTACCTGTTGTCCCAGATTAATTTGAGCACTGGCTTGCCCACTCCATCCTGACAGCATCAGTATAAAGGTGATGAAGATGAGTGTTTTGTTATTATTGTATGTTATAAAATTCCTTTGCATAAGTTTATTTGCTTATCTGTTCACTGGTTTTTCCAAATCTTCTTTCTCTCCCTTGATAATCGACTATAGCTTCGTAAAAATCTTCTTTTCCAAAGTCGGGCCATAGTTTAGGGCAAAAATACAATTCGGAATAGGCTATTTGCCATAATAAAAAGTTACTGATGCGGTGTTCTCCACTAGTTCGGATCAATAATTCCGGATCTGGGATATGACTAGTAGAAAGGTGGTTTGATATTATTTTCTCGTCAATATTTTCAACTTCCAAATTTCCTTTGGAAGTTTCTTCTGCAATTTTTTTCACCATATTGGTGATTTCCCATCTTGAACTATAGCTTAAAGCTAAAGTAAGAGTTGTGCGGGTATTTTCTTTGGTGTTTTCTATGGCTTTCATCAATTCCGTATAGGTTTTGGGCTGAAGGCTTTTTAAGTCACCAATGGCATTTAATTTAATGTTATTTTTATTTAATGTAGCAGTTTCTTTATTGAGACTTTTAACTAAAAGTGACATCAAAGCATCTACTTCTTTTTGGGGTCTGTTCCAATTTTCGGTACTAAAAGCATAAAGAGTGAGGTAATCTACTCCTATTTCGGCTGCCGCTTCCACCGTGTTTCGCACCGCATTTACCCCGTTTTCATGACCAAATACGCGCAGTCGTCCCCTCTGCTTTGCCCACCTACCATTGCCATCCATAATGATAGCTATGTGTTTGGGTAATCTTTCTTTTATTACTTGGTCTTTATAATTCATCGCGCAAATTTAACATAATCAATAATATGAATCCCTTCCAAAATCACGACAACCATCATCTTTTAACAAATTGATTTTAAAGGTGAGGCTGACGCCATAAAATGCATACCAATCTTTATTGTATTCGTTGCCTCTTTTCTCTCCACTTTTATGGGAAAAAGTAGGGTCTGAATAGTATACATCATCAGTGATGGGAAACGAAATAATCTCCACTGGATTTTCAGGATTCGGAGCATAATATATTCCTTCTTCTGGATTATAACCATATAAATCCATATAATAGGAGGTGCTAATATCGTCTATATAATCATTGAAGGTTTTTCTCATTCCCCATTCAAATCCTAAACCTATTCTACTGCCTAAGCTGATTTTTAAACCAAGGCCAAAAGGAATAGCAAAAGCCGTATTTCCATAAGGAGCTTCTCTTCCTGCGAATCCTTGTCCTTCGGTACCTAAATCTCTTAAGTTTACTCCGCCACCTATTGGTTTCGGATTATATAAATACATGGCAGCTCCGGCAAAAATGTATGGAGTCCATGTGTTTTTTCTACTTCCTACAAAAAATGGAAAGAAGTTCAATTCGGCAATTAGGCTTAATTCAGTAATATCTGTTTCAAAATTCAATCCCCTATTGCTAATTGCGTAATAGATGAGGTTGGGGTCGTTGATATCAAAGTCTCCACCAGCATAAGCTTGTAGGGCATTAACTTCCATAAAGTCTTTATCATCGGCTTTTAGTTTGCCTTTGGAAGCTCCTAATCGAAAACCCCATCTTTCTTTATAATTGAATCTAAAAAATGCTCCATATGCAGGTTGTGTTGATGCAAAATGTAAATTCGGATTAATATCTCCTAAATAATAAACTCCTCCACCAAAGACTCCCACATCCATGGTTTGTGCCTTAAGGTCTAGTACTGACCCAAAACTCAGGCAGATCAAGCTCAAGAACAGCAGGCTTTTATTTAATATTTTAGTTTTACTTTTCAATGATCTCTTATTTAAATTTTTAATTCCTTTTATCGATACCCCAAAGTAGTTTCGCTCTAATGGTACCAAAGAAATTTTCTTCTGGTAATCGAACCAGTTGAATTTCAAAAGATTCTTTTTCAATTTGAAGTTCAATCCCAGATTCTAATTCAATGGTTCTGCTGTCGAGACTCACGTAAAAACCGCCATCTCTATCCGCTACTTTCATGCGAACAATGGTATCGTCTGGGATAACGACAGGCCTAACAGATAAATTGTGAGGTGCAATAGGTGTGATCACAAAATTATGAGCCTTAGGATGTAAAATAGGACCGCCGGTGCTTAGCGAATATGCTGTACTTCCGGTGGGAGTGGCCACTATTAAACCATCAGACCAATAGGAATTAAGGTATTGGTCGTCCACATGAACTATCACAGAGATCATGCTATTGGGCTGTTTCTTATAAATACTGATTTCGTTTAGTGCGAAGTTTTGTTCCCCAAAAACATCTTTTGGAGTAGTAAGCTTGATAAGGCTTCTGCTTTCTAGCGTATATTTTTTCTCTACCAAGCAGTCGATGGCTTTATTGATATGTTCTTTATTAATACTGGCTAAAAAACCAAGTCTTCCTAAATTAATACCAATGATAGGAATACCGCTGTCTTGCACTAAAGTAACCGTGCTGAGCATGTTTCCATCACCACCCAAGGAAATCATGAAATCTAATTCATCTCTAATTTCAGAATGTTGGCTAAAAACAATAGGGTTTTGCATCATTATCTTTTTTCCGATGACAGAATGAAATTCTTCATGAACAAAAACTTGCGCATAAACAGAACTTAACTTGTTAAATAAAGTCTGAATGTAGGGAAAAGTCTCGCTTTTCAAATTTTTTCCGAATATGCCTATTTTAACCATCTAAAAATCAGTGTAGTTTGCTTGCGCCGTATTTAGTGCTCGGCAAAAATAAAAATTAATAAAGCCTAACAGTTTTAAAAATTCAAAATTAACAATATTTAACCGCATAAAAAGTCTTAATTTTTAGGCCTTTCCTAATACTTAGCCCATTTTAAAATACTAAATAATTAACAATTTTATTTTTTATCTTTGAGGATGGAGCATATATGAAGCATTTTGTGAAGAAAGAAAGTGGAGCAAGGAGAATTCCAATGGGGTTTTAGTTTGTGTTACCATGGTCCATTACTGAATCATTCTGCATTTTTAAATAATTAGCGCATGGTTCATCTAGACCTAAGAAGAACCATCCGAATCATTTTATAAAATGATTTAAAGTCTAAATATAAAATATGGAAATCCGATTGTAATTAAATTGATAGCGCTGGGTTATCTTGAAGTGAATTCGCATTTTTCTTAAACTAATAGATACCGAGTCATTGACTACTGATGATAAAAGTGTAATTTTGACATTAAATATATTTTACTCAAATATGAATCTTTTGGCCTACTTTGAATCATGAAGCAACCCAAACGCCAAAAAAGCGAAAATGGCAAAACTGTCAATTTTCAACTTGATGAGGATCAACAGCTGTGGAATGCCATAAAACTTGGGGATCCGATTGCTTTAAAGACACTATTTGACAAATACTATGATGATTTGTTTTTTTATGGTTCAAAATTAGAAAGTAAGCATCATAGCGCTGCCGATACTATTCAAGATTTATTCGCCAACATTTGGGAAAAGAGAACGAGTAATAAAGAGGTGACTTATGTAAAAGCCTATCTCTTTACTTCTTTAAGAAATAATATTTTAAAAAATTCCCCAAAGGATTTATTAAACGATTGTTATTCGGATGAGAATAAGATTAGCCATCACCAGTTTGATATCTCCCCTGAAGAAATATATTTAGAACATGAATCTCAAATAGAGAATGAGCAAATCATCAAAGAACTATTGGCGAAACTTTGTCCAAACCAGAAAGAGATCATTTATCTGAAATTCTATGGTAATTATTCCAATATAGAAATAAGTGAGATTTTATCAATCAAGCAACAATCTGTAGCCAACTTACTGGCTAGAACAATAAAAACTTTAAGGAAACATCAAAAACAAAATAACATTAACTTTGTTAACATACTGATATCCGGCCTATTGTAGTAATTTAAATATTTATTTATTTTTAAGTGAGTATAAAGCGTCAGATTTCGACTCTAAAGGGTATGATTAGTAAAAATATGCCCATCATGGACTATAAATTAGAGGACTTCATTTTAGATGATTCTTTTGTCAATTATGCCACCAACAAAAATCAAGCTGATATTGCAAAGTGGGAAGAATGGTTTTCTCAGAATCCGAAGAATTTGAAGATTGCGCTTGATGCCAAAATGCTGATCCATAAATTACGATTCCATAAACAGGAGCTTCCAAAGGAATTTATTAGCGAAGAATGGCATAAATTAAGTACTAGGTTACATTTAAATGAAATCAAGCGAAAGAATAAGGGCAAAACTATTTTCCTAAAAAAGATAGGTAGATACGCAGCAGCTGCAAGCATCCTGCTATTTTTAGCCAGCGCCATCTATTATTTTTCAAACTCCTCTATTCGTGATGCTGAGCCTATTTATCAAGAACTTTGTGTAGCAAAGGGAGCGTCTAAAAACATCATTTTGCCAGATGGAACTGTGGTCTTCATTAACTCCGATTCGAAATTAAAATACGAAGAAAATTTTGAAGGCGCTAGTCGTGAAGTTTTTCTTGAAGGAGAAGCTTGGTTCGATGTGAGCCATAATGCCAACAAACCTTTTATTGTCCATACCCAAGAAAATGACATCAGAGTTTTGGGGACAGCCTTTAATGTATATGCTTATCCAAACGAGAATGTTTTTAGAACTTCTCTCGAACGTGGTAGTATTTCTTTGTCGTATCATCATGGTGCAGAAATAGAATTAAAGGTAAATCAAACATATATTCTCCATAAGAACACGCAAGAAATCAAACTTGTAGAAACAGACAATATTGAAATCTATTCTGCATGGAAAGATGGAGAAATCGTGTTCAAGAACCAAAAATTCACCGAAATACTTAAAATACTTGAGCGAACCCATAACCTAACTTTCATTCTGCAGAATAAAAATGTAGGAAAGTGCAATTATACGGGTTGCTTTACTACCGAAGACGATATCAATAGCATTCTGGCGGTTATCAAATTGCCTACACCGTTTGAATATGAGATACATAACGATACAGTGATTATAAAATAAGTTGTTTTTTAAATGATTGATTATGAGAAAATTCTATTCTTTTAAAAACCTGAGCATTAAATGGTTTTTGTTATTATGTTTTACTGTTTATTTAACTAGCTTCTCTATAAGTGCTCTAGCACAAAATGATAAAGATACAGATAATCAGACACTTAATGATTTATTTCGATTTATTGAAAATAAAGGAACATATAAAATATTCTATCAAAACGACCAGGTAGACCTTAATAAGGATATATCTGTTAACAAAGAAGAATCTGATATAAGCACACTTCTAAGTCAAGGTTTGAAAGGGACTGGATTATCCTTCGAAATTTTGGATAACCATATTGTGATTATGCCAAAAGTGGAGGATGTTCAGAAAACCAAAAAAACAATTATAAAAGGACTCATCACTGATGATCTTGGAGAGACTTTAATTGGCGTAAGTGTTGTATTGAAAGGCACCTTTCAAGGTGCAGTTAGTGACATTGATGGACGTTACGAACTTGAAGTCCCAAGTCTTGATGACACGCTGGTTTTTACATATATAGGCTTCGAAAAGCAGATTGTTGGAATTGCAGGTCATACGGAGATAAATGTGATACTAGAAATGGCTGTTTTTACTTTGGATGAGGCCGTCGCCATTGGCTATGGCATAAAGAAACAAACAGATATTATTGGTGCCGTCTCTGTTGTTAAATCTAAAGAAATCTCCAACCTCCCGGTGGCTGATGTTGGACAGGCCTTACAAGGAAAGGCCACAGGTGTAAGTGTTACTCAAAACTCTGGTGCTCCTGGTGCCGGAACCTCTATCAGAATTAGAGGAACAGGTACATTCAACGATAATTCGCCTTTGTATATTATTGATGGAATCCCAACCACTGACGGCAACGCTGTTATCCCTAGTGAAATTGAGTCCATATCTATTTTAAAAGATGCGGCCGCTGCTTCCATATATGGCTCTCGTGCTTCAGGAGGGGTGGTACTGATCACCACTAAAAAAGGAAAAGAAGGCGGCATGAGAATAAATTTCGACTCTTATACTGGTATTCAAACCGCTACTAATTTAACGGAGATGTGTGATAAGGATCAATATATCGAATTATATAACGAAGCGGCTAATAATGACGGAAGAGCTATTATTAGCTCCGAAATGGCTGACACCATGTCTAATGTAAATTATTGGGATGAAATATTTAGGCCTGCGGTCATTACCTCAACAAGTTTAAGTGTAAGCGGCGGTAATGAGAAGATGAATTATATTGTTTCGGGTAATTATTTTCATCAGGATGGAATTATTATTAATTCAGGATATGATAAGTATTCCTTCAGAACATCCATGAATAGCAATTTGTCTGATAAGGTACAAATAGGAACCAATATTAACTTATCTAGTGCCATCACTGATAAAGTTGGCAGTTCTGGAGATGGATATGGCGGAAATGGGGGCTCTGTTGTTCGTTATGCTTTTTTTAGAGCGCCTTTATATTCCATTTACGACGATAATGGTGAATATGTAGATTATTACCCTGAAGCAGCTCAGTTTATGGGAGATGGTTATAATCCGGTTGGATTTGCCAATAAATACGATTGGAGATTGAAAGAACATCGTCTCTTGGGTAATATTTTTCTCAATTGGAAGATAAATGATCATTTTACATTCAGAACAGATTTTGGCTTGGATTATTTGTCTTTGGGAGACAAGAGATTTAACGAAAACTGGGGTTATGATGGGCGAATTAATAATCCAAACACATTGGTGCAGCAATCGCTCATAACCAGTGAACAAACTTGGAAAAATACATTAACTTATGATAAAGTATTCAATGAAAAGCATAATTTGAATATACTGGTAGGAATGGAGGCCATAAAAAACACCTCTGTTGGGCAGCAAGGTTCTGCTCAAAATTTTCCAGATCAAATTCCTAGTTTGCGATATCTCTCTAATGGCACCACCAATCAGCGTGTTGATGGCTGGCAAGAAAGCTGGGCATTATTGTCCTTCTTTGGTAGAATCTCTTATGATTATGAAAAGAAATACTATGCAGAAATCGTGGTTCGTGAGGATGGCTCTTCTCGTTTCGGTTCTAATTATCCTTGGTCCTTTTTCCCTGCTGCTGCTATTGGATGGCGAGTGGATAAGGAATCTTTCTTAAAGGATGTCGACATGCTGTCCTACTTAAAACTCCGTATGAGTGCAGGGGTTTTAGGAAATCAGAAAATTGGAAATTACAGTTATGCATCCATCATTTCATCAGGTTCTTATTATCCCTTTGGTACCACGGCCATGTCAGGTTATTATTTATCGCAACATGGTAATGAGAATATTCGTTGGGAAAGTCAAACTCAAGTAGATATTGGTTTAGATTTGGGACTCTTTGGAAATAAACTATTTGTAGTCTTTGATTATTTCGACAAAATATCAGATGATGTGCTGATTAATGCACCACTTCCTCCTAGCAGTGGTGAAGCATCTCCTCCAGTGGTTAATGCTGCCAAAATTAAGAATAACGGGATAGAACTTGAATTAAGTTATAAAGATCAACTAGGAAAAGTAAAATATGATTTAGCATTTGTATTCTCTCATGTAAATAATGAAGTACTGGAGTTATACGATGGAAACCCTATTCCTGCAGGAAGAATTGATAATGGAGTATTTGCAACACTCACTGAAGAAGGACATCCTGTGGGCTCTTTTTATTTATACGAAATGGAAGGCATCTTTCAAGATGAAACAGATATTTTTACTCATGCCTATCAAGGTAGTGATATAAAGCCGGGGGATGTTAAATATAAAGATATTAGTGGACCCACTGGTAGCCCCGATGGTATTATAGATTCTTATGATAGAGCACATGTAGGAAGCCCAATTCCTGATTATACTTTGGGCTTTAATATGGGTTTAAACTATAAGAAATGGGATTTTACCCTTTTTGTTGAAGGCGTGTTTGGAAATGAAGTGTACTGGCAGGCGGCACATGATATAGAAGGATTTTATAGAGCTTTTAATGTGACAACTAGGGTATATGATGACCGATGGACAGGCTCAGGAACTAGTGATACACAACCTAGAGTCTCTTGGCAAGGAGCTGCAAATAATAAGAAACCTTCCACCCGATTCCTTTTTGATGCTTCCTATGTGCGAATTAAGAATGTAAATCTCGGATATACCATTAGCGATATAGGTAAGAATAAAACCATTATCAAATCTCTAAGAATTTATCTCAGCGTCCAGAATTTATTCACATTCACTAAATACCCCGGGTTAGATCCAGAGATGCAAACCAGTGATAATGCTGTTGGAGAAGGTGATTTGGCTAAAGGCATAGATTGGGGAACCTACCCCATGGCACGAGTTTATACATTAGGATTTAATATGAGTTTTTAATTAAAAAGATACACAGATGAAAACATTTATATATACCATAATCACACTTTGTTTTTTAATGATGACATCCTGTAATAAGTTTTTAGATGAAAAACCTCAAGGACTTTATACCACTGCAGAGTTTTACCAAACGGAAAGCCATGCGAAATTGGCTATTAACGCTTGTTACGAACCTTTGTCTTTTGCCAATTCTGATAATCGCCTATGGGTGCTCTCCGACGTGGTTTCAGACGATGCTGTAAAAGGAGGATTCCCCGGCGACCAAGCTGATATAGAGCTTATTGATGAGTTCCGAATTTTTGAAGATAATGGAAATCTGGAAACCATTTGGAGTGTTTATTATGAAGGCGTTTCTCGTTGTAATATGGTCCTCAAGTATGTTCCTGCTATAGACATGAATGTAGCACTGAAAAACAGAATATTAGGAGAAGCACACTTTCTTAGAGCTTATTTCTATTTTAATCTATGTAATATATTTGGTAATATCCCCCTCATTTTAGAGCCCTTAGAACCTGAAGACATGCAGGTTGCAAATATCAGTCAAGAGCTGGTATACAATCATATAGAATCTAATTTTATAACCGCTTTTAATTACATGGAGACTGCATTAATACAAAATCCAGATGTATATCCTTCTAGCGAGCGTGGCAGGGCTAATCCTGCAGCTGTTAAGGCTTTATTAGCAAAGACCTATTTATTCAATAAAAAATGGGAGGAGGCTGTTACTGCAAGCAAAAGTGTTATAGCTTATGGCTTTTCTTTAATGCCTATTTATCAGCATAACTTCAATGTGTTGTATGATAATAATCAAGAGCAAATATTTCAAATTCAGCATTTATCGGGCTATGATCCTGTATTAGGAAACAGATTGAATCAATGGCTAGCACCTCGAGAGCAAAATGGATATGGTTTCGACGAACCTACTCAGGATTTCGTGGATGAATTTGAACTCACAGCGGATAGTATTTATGATCCTCGATTAGATTACACTTTAGGTAGAGATGGTCAGCTTTGGTTTGACGAGGAACCCTATAGTTCTTCCTGGTCATCAACTGGATATAACCAGAAGAAATCATTACAACCACTCTCTGAAATACCTACAAGTTCTAAAAGTGATGCTGATTTAAACTTTACCGTGATTCGTTATGCCGAAGTTTTGCTTATTCAGGCAGAAGCTTTATGTGAATTAAACCGCTGTGCAGAGGCTCTTATCCCATTGAATATGGTGAGAAAGAGAGCGAGAGAGAGTTATTTGTATGACAATAAACTTACAGATTACGGCAACATTCCAGAAGGTTTATTGCCAGATGTAGTCACAACAGAGCAGATTGCTTTACGTAATGCCATTCGCCACGAAAGACGCGTGGAGCTAGGCTTTGAATGCATGCGCTATTTTGATGTGATTAGATATGGAAAAGAGTACTCAGAAAGCGTATTCTCTGAAAAAGACAATTTCGTATATGAAATACATAAAGTGTTTCCAATTCCCCAATCAGAAATGGAAACCAACAAAAATATAACTCAAAATTTTGGTTACTAATTTGAAATCAATTTCAATTAATTATTTATTAATAAACAAGTATATTATGAAAAAATCAATGAATTTCTTAATGCTATTTTCTCTAATGATGGCAATTAGCGTTTTTGTAACAGGGTGTAGTGAAGATGACGATCCAGTTACTCCAGCAGGAGATAAGACTGCTTTAACTGCTTTAATAGTGGATTGTGAAGCTTTGTATGATGGAGCTCAAGAGGGAACATCAGTAGGTTTCTACGAAGTAGGATCAAAAGAGGTGTTTAAAACAGCTATAGATGCAGCTAACGCAGTTCCAAGTGCTTCTGCTCAAAGCGTAATGGATGCCGCTGAAGTGAATTTAGAAGCTGCTAAAACAATTTTTGAAGGTAAATTTATACAGAATGTTTCTACCGATGGACTTGTTGCATATTGGTTATTCGATGGCGATGCTACTGATTTTACTGGTAATGGTAATGATGGAGTTTTAAGTGCTGGCCATGCAGCATTTGGTGGAGGAATGCCTGCACTAACCACTGACAGATTTGGCAACGAAAACAATGCCTATTATTTTAATGAAGGTGGTTTTATTAATGTGCCTTATACCCTAGCTTTAAATCCTGCAAATATCTCCATTTCATTATGGGTAAATGCTACAGAGATTAGAGAAAACAATCGTTTTATGGGATTACAATCTTGGAATGGATTTAAATATCAACTTCAATCAGTAAATAAATCTTTCTTTACTGCTTCTACTGACGATGGCATTTATGACAAAGACACCGATCCTGTATTAGAAGTATTAACTTGGTATCATCTTACTGTAACCTATGAATCAGGAAGCATGATATTTTATGTAAATGGAGCTAAACAACAAGAATACACTGATGTTACTGGTGGATTAGTTAAAGTGGAAGACCATGACCTAGCTATTGGATGTGGTTCAAGTAAATATGCCGATGATGATTCTAATTACGATAATGATCATATTATCCCTGCAGCCTGGGGTGGTTATTTTAATGGTAAATTAGATGATATCAGATTATACAACAGAGTATTAACTGGTGCTGAGGTATCTTCTATCTATAATCTAGAAAAGCCTTAATAGATAGCTTGTTATATTTTAAAGTTTGAACTTTTATTTCACTGTTCATTAGACTTTAAAAAATCAATTTTCAATAAAAGGGTATCTGATTGTATGATGATTATTATCAGTTAATTAATCTTTCAGATACCCTTTTTATGTCAATTAAATCTGATAATCATGTTATTAAAACGCTTCATATTCCTATTTTTTATCTTTTGGGGAGTAGGCAATATGGCCGCTCAGCAAATCATTATTCCTAGAATAGAACAAATGCCAAACCTTCCTCAGCCTTATCTTATGCGAGACTGGAAACAGGTGGCACAGAGCTATGATTCCTTGGTTTTTGATAGGAGCTTATCAGGAGAATATTTACCTCTAGTAGGAATTAATGCTAGTGGAATTAATTACCCTAATCATGAGAATGCCGCCATGGTGACTTATGTGGGTCAACCCTTGGGAACCTCAGCCGAAGGAATCAATTATTTGCCTGCTATCATCGGAGCTACATTAGCTGGAATAGATAAAAGCAATCAGTTTGAAAAAAACTGGGTACTCATGAGCGAAGATTTTTTTAATCTCGGCTCTGACGAAAATGTATATTTAAACAACTATTCAGCAAGTAGTGGTAACGATTGGTGGTACGAAACCATGCCCAATATCTTCTTCTATCAATTAAATGATTTATATCCAAATACAGGAGCCTTCAACTATCAGTTTGAAACCATCGCCAATCGGTGGTTAGAGGCTGTTAGAGAAATGGGAGGAAACTCAAGTCCTTGGCAAATCCCCTATATGAATTATAGAGCTTGGAATTTAGAACAGATGATTCCGCTCACTGAAGGCGTGAAACAACCTGAGGCGGCAGGGGCCATTGCTTGGATCCTGTATAATGCCTATGTGAAAACGCAAAACGAAGACTATTTAATCGGTGCCGAATGGGCGCTGGAATTCCTGAATAACTGGAACGAGAATCCTTCCTATGAAATCCAACTCCCCTATGGAACCTATATTGCGGCGCGAATGAATGCCGAAATAGGAACGAATTACGATATTGAAAAAATGCTGAATTGGAGTTTTGACCGTGGAAACCTGAGGGGATGGGGAACTATTATTGGTCAGTGGGGCGATTATGATTGCTCAG
Organism: Lentimicrobium sp. L6; assembly: GCF_013166655.1. Lineage (NCBI taxonomy): Bacteria > Pseudomonadati > Bacteroidota > Bacteroidia > Bacteroidales > Lentimicrobiaceae > Lentimicrobium > Lentimicrobium sp. L6. The sequence continues at coordinate 23,571 of NZ_JABKCA010000034.1, read as the reverse complement.
GACTCATAGGTGAAGCCAACGATGGCGGAAACGATTATGCTTTTATCATGAATGGCTTTCAGCATGCAGCGGCCTTGGTTCCTTTAGTTAGATATGATGAGCATTATGCTGATGCTATCGGTAAATGGATACTCAATCTGGCCAATGCCAGCAGGCTGTTTTATCCTGGGTTTTTACCTGCAGACCAACAGGACAGTGAAGAGTGGGCACTAGCCAACGATCCCCATAATTCCATCGCCCATGAGGCCCTGAAAGAAATACTAAATGATAAGAGCCCTTTTGCTACTGGTGATGCCGTGAGAAACGGATGGGCTCCTACTAATTTAGCGCTCTACGGAGCATCTCATGTTGGCTATTTAGGCGGCATGGTTTCTTTGACTAATGTGGAGGCTGTTTTAAAATTAAATTTATGCAAAACAGATTTTTACTCCAATGCTTACCCTAGCTTTTTGATATGGAATCCTTACGATAATGACACCCTAATTAGCCTAGATGTGGGAGAAGAAACCATTGATATTTATAATAGCATAGATAATGCCTTTATGCTAAATAATGTTTCTGGAACTGTTGACATCTCGATTCCAGCAAATAAGTCAGTTATTTTGGTCTATGTGCCCAATAATGCTGACTTGACAAATGATGGCAAAAAAACTTTAGCAAATTCGCTTGTTATCGACTTTGACAATGGGGAAATAATTACGGATGTTCCTCCAAGGATAAAGGCACTAAAAGCATTAAAAAACCCTATTGTCATTAGTGATTCTATAAAGATATTTTGTTCGGTTCAAGATGAAAACCCCTCAGAACTGAGCTATCATTGGAGCATAGATGACCAGTCGATTGATGGAGAATCCATACTGGCGATAAAAGCCCCAATCGTACCAGGCTTTTACAATATAAAATGTGTGCTGGTTTCAGAATCAGGATTAAGCGACTCGTCCACTATAACTATTGAAGTTAAGGACAGGATTCCATTTATTCCAGAGATTAAATCCTTAAAAGCCTCCCCCGGAAAAATTGATTTAGGAGAAAGCAGCATGATTAATTGCCAAGTATACGAGGAAAACGGGGATGAAATAGTGTTTGAATGGATAACAGAGGAGGGAAGCATTTTGGGTAGCGGAGAAGAAATACAATGGACAGCTCCCATGATGATTGGTGATTATAAAATATATTGCAAGGTTTCTGATAGCGATGGAGGAGTAAGAGACAGTATAATAGTGATGGTTCGCGATATATCGAGTCTGGAAATAGGAGAGCCTATTCTGTATCTGCCATTTAGCGGAAATGTAAATGATGAAAGTCCATTCCATCAGGAAACTACAGCCTTTAATATTCAATATGAAGAAGATGTTTATAGCCTCTCTGAAAATGCGGCTGCCTTTAATGGCTCCTCCTCATACATCCGTATTACCAACAATGAACAGCTTAACTTTAAAGCAGGATTGACCTTGACAGCCTGGATTTATGCTCAAAATATAAATGCGGGTGAAGCTTATCCCATTTCACATGGCAATTGGGACGATCGATGGAAAGTATCCATCGCAAATCATATCCTTCGATTTACGGTAAAAACCAATTATGGGGTCAAAGATCTGGATGCCAAAATACTATTAAACAACGATAGCTGGTATCATATGGCCATGGTGTATAGTGGAACTGATTTGGAGATTTATATCAATGGTGAACTGGATTCCTTTATTCCTTTTTCTGGAGAAATCTCCAGCACTTCCTATGATTTAGTCCTTGGGAAAGCCCGTCCCGATCAGGATTTTTATTATAGAGGAAGACTTGATGAAATCTATCTTTTCGATCATCCTCTATCTCCTACTCATATTATGGATATTTATGATAATGTATCATCAACATGGGATTTGGGGAATGTTTTAGAAAATGTAAAGGTGTTTCCAAATCCAGCAAAAGAGGCTTTATATATAGAGCTTCATTCTTTAGCTGAATCAGAAATCAATTATGAGTTTATAGACCTTTCCGGAAGAACCCTACTAAAGGGAATATGGACTAATCATAAAACGCTATTCCAATTGAACACCAAACAGATGGAATCAGGACTGTATTTATTAAAAATTCAAATAGGTGAATTATCTAAAGTCAAAAAAATAATCATTTCAAAATAACAAGACATGGCCGACATAGCAAAACGATACGAGAAAAATCCAATTTTATCACCGGGCGATTTAAAAGCAAGCGAAGTAAATATGGACATTGAGTGCTTACTCAATCCAGGTGTTTTTGAATATGACGGTAAAACCTGGCTGCTCATTCGTGTAGCAGAACGAACAATTCAAAAAGGTGGCGTTTTATCTGTTCCTATATACAACGAGGAGGGTAAAGTGGAGATCATTCATTTCGATCTTAAAGACCCCAAGCTAAATGCAAGCGACGCCAGAGTGATAAATTACGATGGAGTAGATTATCTAACCACCATCTCTCATCTGCGATTGGTTTGTAGCAAAGATGGCATTCATTTCTATGAGCCAGAAGGATATGCTTCTCTTTTTGGTGAAGGCGAATATGAATCCTATGGAATAGAAGATTGCCGGGTGGTTAAAATAGAGGACACCTATCATCTTAGCTATACTATGGTTTCGGCCAATGGAGTGGGTGTTGGACTAAGAACGACCAAGGATTGGAAGCATTTTGAGAAGAGAGGAATGATTTTTAGTCCTCATAATAAAGATTGTGCCATTTTCGAAGAAAAAATCGACGGTAAATACTATGCACTCCATCGTCCAAGCAGCCCAGAATTGGGAGGTAATTATATGTGGTTAGCTCAGTCTCCCGATGGAATACATTGGGGAAATCATAAATGTATTGCCAAAACCCGAGCTGGTAAATTCGATAGCCATCGTTTAGGAGCTGGAGCAGCACCTATTAAAACTGAGAAAGGTTGGTTGGAAATATACCACGGAGCTACTGAAGATAATAGATATTGTTTAGGTGCTATTCTTTTAGATCTTCAAGATCCTTCTATTGTATTGGCACGATCTGAAGAAGCCATTATGGAGCCCATGGCAGAATATGAACAAACAGGATTTTTTGGTAATGTAGTTTTTACCAATGGTCATATCACACAGGGCGATACCATTCAAATGTATTATGGCGCTTCAGATGAATATGTATGCAAAGCCAACTTTTCAATCCAAGAAATATTATCCAAACTAGATATATAATGATCAAAATAAAAGCAGTAGGTTTTAGAGATTTTTCGAGGAGTACAAAAATATTAATCCTCACTAATGTGATTTATGCCTTTGTGCTACCCGTTATAGATATTTTCGTGGCTTCTTATATCATGAGGAACTCCAATGACCCGGCTAAGGTGATGTTCTATCAATTGGCTATTTACACAGGTATTCCCATCACTTTCTATTTAAATGGGTTTTTACTGAATCGAATAAACATCAAAAGGCTTTTCTCTGCTGGGATGTTACTGAGTGGTGTTTCCATGGTGTTTATGATGTCCTTAAATGAAATCAATTATTTTGGTTTGGTTGGGGCAGGCTTAATAATGGGCATGTCATTTGGATTGTATTGGGCTAATCGAGATTATCTGGTTTTGGCCACAACGAAAGACAAAACCAGAAATTACTATTATGGTTTAGAAACTTTTTTTTATACAATCATCGCATCCATTGTGCCCATCATGATTGGTTGGTATTTAATGAAAGGAAATGAAGCGACTAACGAAGGAATAAATACAGGATACAGAGTGGTAACGGGTGTGGTATTTGCTATTACCATTTTAGCCTCCATCATATTTCATTTTGGGAAATACGAGAAACCACGAAGTGAGAAATTCCTTTTCTTCAAATTTCATAAGCTCTGGAATAAAATGCTGCAGTTGGCCGTTTTAAAAGGATTAGCTCAAGGCTTTATCGTTACGGCCCCTGCTATGCTTATGATGAAATTTTTCGCTTCGGAGGGTGCTTTAGGAACCGCTCAATCCATTGGGGCTCTAATCGCTGCCTTTGTCATGTTGATTTTAGGTAAAATTTCACAGCCCAAACATCGCCTGATCATTTTTAGCTTTGGACTTATCTTCTTCTTCCTAGCTTCTTTTATCAACGGCCTTCTATTCAATCAGCTTGGAGTTATCATTTTTATGTTTTTGCTCTTAATAGCACGCCCAGTCCTTGATATCGCTTATTTCCCTATCCAGCTAAAAGTGATTGACTTACTTTCAAAACACGAGAACAGAAATGAGTTTGCCTATATTTTGAATCATGAATTTGGACTATTTGTAGGGCGCTTTTTTGGTGCCGGCACCTTTTTAGTTCTCGCTTTTTACATCAATGCTGACATTGCTTTAAGGTATGCCCTCCTCATTATTGGTACACTTCAACTGCTTTCCATATTTATTGCAAAACAACTTCTAACCCAACAAAAACAATTTGAAGATGAGAATGAACAGAATAACTAGTGTGTTTATGTTAATGGCTTTATTCCTCAGCTCTTGTAATACCGTAACAACATTTGAGGAAGCTCATCCTGTTGCACAAAAATCTATTTTACGGATTGAGCAGATGCCTAATCTTCCATTGCCCTTTAAAATAATAGACTTTAATCAGCTAGCTAAGGATTACGACGCTAAAGTATATGATACCAATCAAACAGGAAAATATTGGCCCTTGGTATGGAAAGACAATTCAAGGAAAAACTTCGACCAAGAAACCTTTGGCATTTATACCGCTATGGGAGATGTGAGACAAGGTCCTGAAAACTATGAGGGAATTTTCCATGAATCCTTGGCCAGTATGGGTTCAGTATTAGGAGCAAGTTTGGTGGGCATTGATAAGTCCAATCAAAATGGAGAAAACTATGTAGCTATGTTGAAGAATTACTTCAATAGCGAAACCCAATGGAATATCATGATGAACAATACTTGTCCTGAAGTCGCTCAATTGGGCGGTGGCTATGCCAGAGATTGGTGGTACGATGTATATCCAAATGTGATGTTTTATGCTGTTGCTAATTTCTATCCGGAGCAGCAAGATTTCGAAACCATTCTCCGCTCTGTAGCTAATCAGTTTTATCTGGCCGATTCCACACTAAACGGAAATTACGCCTATTCATTCTTCGATTATTCTACCATGCAACCCACAAAAAATTGGATTTGCACCCAACAAGATGCCGCGGCGGGTCATGCTTTTGTTCTTTATTCTGCTTATCAGAAATTTGAAGATCCTAAGTATTTAAAGGGAGCAAAGTCCGCCCTGGAATCTCTTTTAAATCAGGAAGAAAATTATTTTTATGAAATACTAATGCCTTTTGGTGCTTATGTTGCTGCAAGGATGAACGCAGAACAGGGTACTCATTATGATTTTAGCAATATCCTAGACTGGACTTTCGACGGTACAGCAGTTTGTCGTAAAGGTTGGGGTGTTTTAGATGACAATTGGAATGGATACGATGTTTCTGGTTTAGTGGGTAGTACAGAAGATCAAGGAGGTTTTGGATTTTTAATGAATACCTATGATGTGATGTGGCCATTGGTTCCTCTGGTACGCTACGATCAGCGTTATGCTCAGGCTATTGGGAAGTGGATATTAAATGCAGCAAATGCGTCTCGCTTATTTTATCCTTACGAGATTCCTGATGAACATCAAACTATTCCTGAAGAAAAAGAGTTTACCAAAGGGGTGATAGCTTACGAAGGCCTCATCAAAAAAGCACATTACAAGCAATATGAACATATTGAACCTCCTGTTGCCATAGGTGATGGTATGCATTGGAATAATAAGAACCCAAAGGTTTCTCAGTTTAGTGTTTATGGAAGTGGTCATGTGGGAATTGCAGGATCCATTATTTCAAGAACCAATATTGAAAATATCCTTCAACTGGATTTATTGGCAACGGATTTTTATAAGGCAGCAGCCTACCCAAGTTATTTGTATTATAATCCAAATGCTGAGGCCAAAGAAGTCATCATTTCTGTTGGAACTCAAAAAGTGAAAGTCTATGACGCCACCAAAAGAGCATTTATCTCAAATGGTGCCATAGGGGAATTTGCATTTACCATGAAGAAAGAAGAGGCTGCCGTTTTGGTTTTGGTTCCTATAAATGCAAAAATTGAAGCTAAAGACACTAAGCTTTATGCAGATGCTGTGGTGATTGATTATCGTTATGAATGATAAGGATTATACTCTAATTCAATAAATATTAAAATGAAAACGCTTATCCCCAGTTTTTTACTCTTGATTATCATGAGCTCTTGTCATGCTCCACCTGAATCCAATATTGAAAAACAGTGGTGGAAAGAAACGGTCTTTTACGAAATCTATATGCCTAGCTTCAAGGATAGTGATGAGGATGGCTACAGCGATTTTAAAGGTATGACTTCTCAATTGGATTATATAGCCTCATTAGGAGTAAGAGGCATCTGGTTGACTCCTTTTTTTCAATCACCAAAAGTGGATAATGGATACGATATCAGTGATTATTTAAAAGTAGACACCACATACGGGAATCTAGACGATTTTAATGTTTTTATAGCGGAGGCCCATAAGCGTGATATCAAAGTCATCATCGACATTGTTGTCAATCATACTTCTACGGAACATTATTGGTTTCAGGAATCTAGGAAATCCAAAGACAATCCCTATCGTGATTATTATATTTGGAAAGACTCACCCAATAATTGGGAATCCTTTTTTGGTGGAAAGGCTTGGGAATACGATTCTATCACTCAGCAGTACTATTATCATAAGTTTGCTAAGGAAATGGCTGATCTGAATTGGCAAAATCCAAAAGTGATGGAAGAAGTACAGTATGTTTTTCGTTTTTGGTTGGATTTAGGAGTGGATGGTTTTAGACTCGATGTGATCAACTTTCTTAGCACAGAAGGCATTACCCTCGATAACCCAATAGATGAAAATGGAAATCAAAGACATATTTATGATCTCGATCAGAAAGGGGTAAAACAAGCCATGAAGACCATAAAAGAAACCGTCAATGAATACGATAATCGCTTTATTGTGGGAGAGATAGGAAGTGATAAAATAGAAGTCCTTAAGCAATATCAAGGAGAAGAATTATTGGATGTGGTGTTTAATTTCAATTTTGGAAGCATCCCCGAGTTTTCGGCACAAAAGCTTTTTGAGGAATTGCAAAGTATGGAAAGCAATATGAGCAATGATCCAACTTTGTTTTTTGGTAGTCACGATATGCCCCGCATGCAGAGCAGGCTGGCAAAAAGCAATCCCGAAAGAGCTTATGCTCTTGCTGTTTTGATGCTGACTGCCAAAGGTGTGCCCTTTATTTACTTTGGTGAAGAGATTGGGATGAAAAACCATATTGCCCATTCTTTTGAAGAAATTAGAGATGTGCAAGGAATCACTCATTATCACTTGGCCATTCAGGAAGGAAAAACAAGGGAAGAAGCTCTTGAAATCGCGAATACACACAATCGGGATAAATCGCGCAGTCCCATGCAATGGAGTACTGACACACTAGCAGGATTTTCAGCTACTCAAAGTTGGATTCCCATAAATCCAGATTATAAAACTCTGAATGTAGCACAGCAAGAAACCGATGAGGAATCCATGCTTTCTAAGTATAAAAAACTAATTGCCTTAAGAAATACTGAAGCAACATTGCAATACGGCGACTACGAGAAATTAACTATTCAGGAGGATTGCATTCATTTTGTAAGAATGTATAATGGTTCCAGAGTTCATGTGCTCATTAATTTTGGAAAGCCATTGGTTTTTGAATTACCTGAAAAAACAAAGGTGCTTCTAGGTTCGTCGCAATTACAAACCGATGATTTTCTTATTTTTAAAGTCTCTGAATAGGAGTCTGCTCAAGAGTAAATATTAAAACTTCACCAACTTTTTCAGGTTTTCTTTTTTATCATTTTTCACTTTGATAAAATATATTCCTCTGGCCCAAGTGTGGCATTCTATATATTGGTTTTGATGAGGTGCCTCTTGCGTTTCTATTATTTGCAAGGAGGAATTATAGATTTCTATTTCCCTTTCTAAATTGGCATTGGCAAAGCGAAGAATAAATGCCGAAGTGGCGGGATTGGGTTCTATCGAAACCTCTTCTGGCAAAAGCATACCCGTATTTACCGATTTCACATCCATTAAATTCTGGCTTCTTGGGTTGGGGAGAATATTGCTTACTCGTTTTACAAAATCAAACTCAAATGACTCAAATGGCTTTTCTTGGCTGACCTGGATTTCTTTATTTGTGCCATCCTCAAAAAAGAGGAGTATATCGTATTTCATGGGGAAGAATTCCGTCTTAGGGGTGCTGCTTTCTTGCTGAGATTCTATTTTGAGTTTCCCTGAAACAATTTGTTGCCAATTGAAATTATAAATGGGATAGCCCTCTCCGTAATACCAAATATTGAAAAACTCCTCAAAGTTTTGTTGACTCAGCTCTTCTAATACTTCTTTGAAATCTTCTCCAGTGGCGGTTTGATAAGCAAAACGAGTTTGAAATTCCTGAAGCACGTAAAAAAACAACTCATCATCCTCTAACAGGTACCTGATCATTTGTATGATGACAGCGCCTTTGTAATAGGATAATCTACCTGAAAATATCCGATCACGATCCTCCAAATATTCATCAGGAACATAAACGCTTCCATCTGGTTCTCGCATCACTACCGATTGCATGGCGGCATTAAAGGCATCAGCAGATTGTTGGTCTACAAGATTTTCTAAACCTAGGTATTGGGTATAAGTGGCAAATCCTTCATTAATCCAGATGTCGTTCCATTGGGCACAGGTTACCTGATTCCCAAACCAAGAATGTCCCATTTCGTGAATGGTTAAGTGGAATTGAAAATCCCTTTGTGTGGTCATGGTTTGATGTTCCATTCCTCCTCCAATTGGACTAATGCAATGACCATATTTCTCGTCAATGAATGGATAGCTTCCGTACTTTTCTTGCAGAAGGTTCATTTGAACATGGGTGCAATCAATCAGCGTTTTTTGAGCTTTATACATGGCAGAATCGGGATAAAGATAATTCAGCATCCAAACCTCTTTTCCTTCTGGTGATGGACTGTAGAAGCTATATTCCATATACTCAGCCAAAGCAATGCTGATGAGGTAATAGGCTATGGGATAACGACTTTTCCATTCATATCTTACTTTCTCATTTTCTAATGCTACTGTATTGGTGAGCAATCCATTGCTTCCAACTTTATTTTTATTCGAGGTAGTGACAAATACCCAAACCGAATCGGCTTTGTCTTCCAAATCTTGTTTGCAAGGCCACCAATCTTTAGAGTAAAAGGGCTCCGATAAAGTCCAGTTTACTCGTGTCCCATGATAAGAATTCGCAGTGTTATATCCTCTTCCTCTATCAGAAATGGCGGTGCCGTTATATTGTATTTCTATTTCAAAGTTGTTTTCCTGAGGAATCTCAATAGGACAAATAATCTCTACGATATCCGTATTTTGATGAATAAATTGGGCAGGTAATTGGTTGACGAGGATTTTAGAAATTTCGAGTTCATGAGTGAGTTCAAGGTGAATAGTATCTATATTGGAAAGGCTTGTGGCTTGAATGATGGTTTTTCCATCAACATAAGTATCATTGGTTTCTAGCGCAAGATTTAGATAATAGAAATGTATGTCAAAAAGATCGTGTTTAGAATAGTCTATCTGAGTAGTGCGTGAATAGTTAAACCCTGATTTGGCATGATGGCAGAAATCTTCGGGCAAAGGAAGCTGGGCTTTAATGCTTCCGCCAAGCATTAGCGGAAACATTATAAGGACCCATATTTTTCTATTAAAACTAAAAGGCATACTTCATATTATTCTTACAAATATATATTAAAGTATTAAGAACGAAAAAAGGAACCCTTTTAGAAGTTTCAAAGATAATCTTGAACAATATATTCTTTGGTTAATTAATATTGGTTTCCTCAAGAGCTCCAATGCTTGTTACGAAACAAACAGGGCAAATATATTGCCTCTCTGTAGTCTGTCACTAAAGGTTCTCTCTATATTTAGCCGGTAAATGGGCTTAGGTGATTTCCCCGATGGGTTTTGACTTATGATAAAAACTTGACATTAACTCAGCTCTCGCATCCTTAGCAAGCGTTCCTTATCAATAATTGAAATCGATTTTCCATAAACCTGTATGGTACCATCTTTGCGCAAGGCAGATAAGGCTCGTATTACATTTTCTTGTGTCAAACCAATATATTGAGAAATCTCTTTTCTACTTAGAGGGAGATCGAATTGATCTTGGAAAAAGATATCATCAGAAAAGTAAAGTAATAAATGAGCAATGCGCCCATATAGCCTTTTTTGGAGGAGGTTTAAGGAGTTGATGATGATTCTATCGGAAGATTTGGTTAAGGTTTGAATCAGGTGCATGGCAAATAATCCATTGCTTTGAATTAAATCGGTAATTTGAGTCAGCTTGAAGCTGCAAATAACACTTGGACGAAGCGCCGTAACCGAATAATTATACTTTGAACTTGAAAATACAGATAGTATGCTCACGAAATCATAGGGTTTTCCAAAGCTAATGATCTGCTCATCTCCATGTTCATTAGTTCTGAATAATTTAACGAGGCCTTCTTTCAAATATAAAAAATCAGAAATATTCTGATCTTGAACAATGATAGACTCCCCTTCTTTATATGCTGTTTCTGTACGTGAATCGCAGTAGTGCTCTACCTGATCCTTATCGATACAATTGAAGAAAAGCATTTTTAAATCACAATATTCACATTGACAAACCATGGTTTCTGTTTAAGAACCAAAGATATATAAACTATGATAAATATCAGTATATGATAATTATCATATGAATAGGACACTTTCCCTGTGATGGACGACCTACATTTGTTAGCACAATAACAAAGCTAAGAAAATGAAGAAACTACTTATATTGGGTGCAGGAACAGCGGGAACCATGATGGCCAACAAAATGAAGAAGGCATTAGATGGGGATGAATGGAAAATTACCATTGTTGATCAACACAAAACCCATTATTATCAGCCTGGATTTTTATTTATTCCTTTCGATATTTATAATAAACACGATGTAATAAAACCTAAATATGATTTCTTCCCAACAGGTATTGAGGTTATCTTTTCAGAAGTTGATAAAGTAATAGGTGAGGAGAATAAGGTCTTGTTAAAAGATGGGAAACAACTGAACTACGATTTCTTGATTATTGCAACAGGAACGCAAACCTATCCTGAAGAAACACCTGGACTTAAAGACAAGCTTTGGTATAAGGACATATTCGATTTCTATACCATAGAAGGAGCAGTGGCTTTGCAAAAGCACCTTAAGTATTGGGAAGGTGGGAAATTGGTCATGTGTATTTCAGAGCTGCCCTATAAATGTCCTGTAGCACCCATAGAATTCGTTTGTTTGGCGGAAGCTTTTTTTGCCCAAAAAGGTATTCGTGATGAAGTCGATATCACCTATGTTACTCCTATGTCTGGGGCCTTCACTAAGCCGGTTGCCAGTAAAATGCTAGGCGATTTATTGGAGGAGAAAAACATAAAGGTCATTCCTGATTTTTATCTAGAAAAAGTGGATAATGAGAACAAGAAACTCATCAGCTATGATGATAAGGAAATTGACTTCGATTTGTTGACCATTGTCCCAGTGAATATGGGAAGCGAGATGATTGAGCGTAGTGGTTTGGGCGATGATATGAATTTTGTACTTACAAATAAAGAGACGCTTCAATCTGTAAAACATGAAAATATTTTTGTGCTCGGCGATGCTGCCAATTTACCCACTTCAAAAGCAGGTTCTGTTGCTCATTTTGCTGCCGAAATCTTATTTGATAATCTCATGAGCGCTATGGAGGGAAGACCATTGATGGCTAAGTTTGATGGACATGCCAATTGTTATATCGAAACAGGTTACGGAAAAGGAGCTTTAATAGACTTTAATTATGATACAGAACCCTTGCCTGGTACTTTCCCTTTGCCCGGAATCGGGCCTTTTGGCTTACTTAAAAACACAAAAATCAATCACTATGGAAAAGTATTATTCCGTTGGATTTACTGGCATATTCTTTTGAGAGGAAAAGAAATGCCCATAGAAGCTCATATGACTATGGCCGGCAAACATAGGGTTTAACAAGGAGGACATCATGACAAATATAGAAATCAATCAACAAATAACAGATCTCAATAAGAAAGTGGATGTTCTGCTCGATTATGTAAATCAGCAAAGGCTAAGTTCTCAAGCAATACAAGATCTCATCAGTGATGTTTCCATCATTGGAAAAGATGTGTATGATAGCACCGTGTTGGAGTTGGACAAGCGCCAAGTGGAAATTAGACCGGAGGAGCTCACTGAGTTAGCGGTCAGTTTTCTAAGAAATATTAACAGTTTCAATGTGATGATGGGTGGCTTTGAATCCGTTATAGATTTATCAAAAGATCTGACGCCTATTCTTACCGAATCCATACTCGATTTTTCTAAACTATTAGCCGATTTTGAGGCCAAAGGATATTTCGAATTCTTTACAAAAATAGCTGAAATAGGAGATGAACTGGTGACTCAAGTGACCCTTGAAGATTTGGAAGAAGTGAAGAGAAACTTGCCAGAGATGGTTCAGATCATTAGGAAGATATCAGATAAAAAAACATTGAAGTTGGTGAATCGTGCATTAGATGCAGTGGATAGTGTGGATATAGAAAATCCTCCGGAAATGGGAATATGGAGTTTAATGAAAAGCCTGAATAATCCTAGCATGCAAAAGAGCTTAGGTTTAGTGGTTTCCATCTCAAAGAATATGTATAAAAATGAATCAAACTAAAATATATTAAAATGGAAAAGAAGAATATAGCAGGAGTAGATATAATGTTTTCTGAGGATGGTTTTTTTGCAGATGCCTCCCAGTGGAATAGAGAAATAGCAGCTGAAATAGCCAAAGAAGATGGTATTATTTTAAGTGATGACCATTACGCAGTATTGGAATATCTGCGCAACGAACATGCGGCAGGAGCACCACTAACCATTAGAAAAGTTGGAAAATCTGGAATCGTTGATATCAAAGGATTATATAAGCTATTTCCTGGAGGCCCATTAAAGCTGTCCTCTAAATATGCTGGAATACCAAAGCCAACAAGTTGTGTTTAATATTTAAAAGAACGAGAAATGGAGAAGCAAGAAAAAAAGCCATTGGAGAAAGTCTTAATCATTTGTGCTAAAGGCTCATTAGAAGATGTATATGCCAGTTTGGTGATGGCCAATGGTGCAGTGATGGAAGGAATAGAAACCAAAATGTTTTTCACCTTTTTTGGTTTAGATGGTATTACCAAGAAATATATGGACAAGCTCTATACCGGAACAACCGGAAACCCCGCGATGCGAATGCCAGGCGGCTTGAAACTTCCTACCATGTTGGGAGGCTTACCAGGAGTAGAGGCAGGTGTTTCGAGTATGATGCGAAAGCAGATGGATGCCTTAGATATGCCTCCTCCAAGTGAGTTTTTGGAGATGATTGCAGCTGGTGGAGGTGAGATATTTGCTTGCAAATTGGCAGTAGAAATGTTCAAACTGACAAAAGAAGATTTCCACGAAGAAGTAAAAGATATTATTACCATAGGCCAGTTTTATGAGATGGCAGATGGCGACAGAACTCAAATTATATTTACCTAATTGAAGATGGGGATTATGTGTTAATGGGGCTCGAGTTTTTTAACTCGGGCTTTTTTTGGTCAATAAGTAAAGGAGCAAGTTTTTCTCTATCAAAATTATCACTTCCTTGTTTTATGATGAATCTCAATAAGTCAGTTATGCTTCCCAATTCTAAACAACAATAGTTTTTATTCAAAAACCATTAGGATTTTAAAATTATGTTCGTAGTTTTGCGAACAACGAATAAATACCATTTATGACAATAGATATTATTACCGACGATCAAAGAAAATTAGCACGATATGCCAAAGCAATCAGTCATCCCATTAGGGTATATATTATGAGTTTGCTTGGGCAACAAAGTTGCTGCTATAGTGGAGATTTATCTGAAGATTTACCCATTGCCAAATCTACTTTATCACAGCATTTAAAGGAATTGAAAGATGCAGGACTCATTCAAGGAAAAATAGAAGCGCCTAAAGTAAAATACTGTGTAAACAAAGAAAACTGGGCAGAAGCACAAGAATTATTCAAAGGATTTTTAAATATATAATCATGGATTTTAACACAATTAAACCAGCCAATAAAGAAATTTTAATTTTAGGGACAGGCTGTGCAAAATGCAAAACCCTAGAGAAACTAACTCGCGAAGTAGTAGCCGAGGAGGGCATAGATGCTCAAGTATCCAAAGTTGAAGATATTGTAGAAATTATGCAATATGGAGTGATGTCAACTCCAGGATTGGTAGTAGACAAGCAAGTGGTGATGAGTGGGAAACTTCCCTCAAAAAAAGAAATTATAGAACTATTAAACAAATAATGTGAATGAAGGCTTGGGAAGCCAATATATTAAATACCAGCCACTAAGACAGAAAGTCACAAAGATATCACGAAGCAAGATGGTATTTCTTCATCATTTGATAATCAGCGCCTTAAAGCTTAGGTGGTAATAAATATTAAAACCTTGATTTAAACGAATATTGAAACAAACAAGAAGCCGTCGAAAGTATAAATCAAACTTAGATTTGTTGAAAATCGAATGTATCTGATTATCGTTAGAGACAGCTTATAACACATTCCTTAAAAAAACAAAAATTAGAAAAATGAAAAGAATCGTAAGTACATTAATCGTATTATTTATTGTTGGAGTCACGAGTATTTCAGCACAATGTGACAAAAAAAATGATATTTTAGCTAGCAGTAAAACATCTTGTTGCTCAAAAGCAAGCACTGGTGAGAAAAAAGATTGCAATACACAGAAGGTTGGAGAAACAGAAGTGATGGCTTATTATTTCCATGCCACTCGCCGTTGTGCCACTTGTGAAGCTGTGGAGAAAACAACTAGGGAAACCCTAAAAAACACTTATGGTGACAAAGTAAGTTTCGTAAGTATCAACCGTGAGGAAGATGAAAACAAAGCCATGGTAGAAAAATATAAAATCAATGCGCAGACTTTAATTTTTGTAAAAGGTGATGACATTGTAGATTTAACTTCAAATGCATTCCTAAATGCAAGAACAAATCCTGAAAAATTGGAGAAGAAAATTAAGTCCACTGTTGACAAAATGCTTAAGTAATCATGGAATTGCTCAATAGTATACTTGAAAACTCACAAATCCCTTTATTATCAGCCTTTATTTTAGGTTTGATGACTGCAATAAGTCCTTGCCCTTTGGCCACCAATATAACAGCCATTGGTTTTATTAGTAAGGATATCGAAAACAGGCGAAAAGTATTTATCAATGGCTTGGTTTATACTTTAGGGAGAGGGATTTCCTATTTTGCTATTGGATTGGTATTTTTCTTTGGAGCCAGTCAGTTCGAAATAGCGGGTTGGTTACAGGAATGGGGAGAGAAACTTTTAGGCCCATTAATGATACTAATTGGTGTTTTTATGTTGGGATTAATAAAGTTGAATATTCCAGGTTTAAGCTCTCTTAACGAGAAAGTTGGAGAAAAAGCTAAAAATAGCTATTGGGGCGTTTTACTTCTAGGGATTTTATTCGCCTTGGCATTTTGCCCTTATAGTGGAGTCTTGTATTTTGGCCTACTCATTCCAATGACCATAAGTAGCGCCAGTGGTTTGTATCTTCCTTTAATATTTGCCATTGCCACAGGAATCCCTGTCATTATTTTTGCTTGGCTTATTGCCTTTAGCGTGGGTTCTCTTGGGAGTTTCTATAAGAATATAAAAATCTTCGAGACTTGGTTTCGCCGCGTCGTGGCCGTTATTTTTATTGCCATAGGAATTTATTATAGCATTATCTTACTTTTTTAATTGATTAGAATGAAAGCAAAACTCCTTCAACTCCAAAACAAATCAAATGGCTGGTTGCTTCCTTTAGTACTATTGCCACTTTGGATCCTCCTCTATATAAATCTGCAAAATATTTCAGATTTCATTACGGAGCAATTATTTGGTTTAGAAACAGGAAAACACCTCACCGAAACCATTCGGTTCTTCATATTCGAAGTTCCTAAGGTAATGTTATTATTGGTTTTGATCATCTTTTTGGTTGGAATCATGCGCTCCTATTTTTCAGCAGAGAAAACCAAGAAAATGCTTGCTGGTAGGTCATTATTCACAGGGAATATTATGGCTTCGGTATTGGGAATTGTTACTCCTTTTTGCTCTTGTTCTGCTATTCCTCTATTCTTGGGGTTCGTGGAAGCAGGTGTACCTCTTGGTGTTACATTTAGTTTCCTGATTGCCGCACCCATGATTAATGAAGTAGCATTAGTGCTTTTGGCCGGCTTGTTTGGTTGGAAGGTAGCTGTGATATATGTGGGTACTGGATTGTTAATTGCCATTTTTGCGGGTTGGATTATTGGAGCTCTCGGCCTAGAGAAATATGTAGCCGATTGGGTTTTTAAGGTAAAAACCAATCAGCAAGCACAAGAGGAAGAGCAGCTGACATTTAACGATCGCATACAGAGTGGTTTTACTTCGGTAAAAGATATTGTTGGCAAAATTTGGATTTACATCATCATAGGAATTGGAGTAGGCGCTGCTGCCCATGGATATGTTCCAGAGGATTTCTTAGGAAGTCTTTTGGGAAAAGATAAATGGTATGCTGTACCAGTTGCTATTCTTATGGGGATTCCTATGTATTCAAATGCGGCAGGAATTATTCCCATTGTAAGTGTATTGATAGAAAAAGGCGTTTCACTGGGCACGGCATTGGCTTTTATGATGTCGGTCATTGCACTTTCATTACCAGAAATCATTATCTTAAAGAAAGTATTAAAATGGCAACTGATAGCTGTTTTTGTGGGTGTAGTAGCCATGGGAATTGTGATTGTTGGATTTATTTTTAATTATTTAATGTGATGATAAAGAAGATTTTTCCTTGGATGGTATTTGTGGCATTATTTGTATTGCTAATTATTGGATTTTCTTCGAAAGATGAAATGAATAAATATGCCTCTTCTATGATGCAAAAGCAAGCCTCTGCCGCAACCATTCATTCAGGGAAAAATCTTATTGATTCGCTATATAATTATACCCAGTCCAATTTGGATTATCAAATGACCTTTCTCGAATTTGGTTCTACGGGATGTTCAGCATGTAGAAGAATGGAAAGCGTCATGCAAACTATTCAAAAAGAATATCCTAATCAAGTTCAAGTGGTATTCCGAAATGTATCGGAAAATGAAAACTTAGAACTCATGAAGTATTATGGAATAGCTTCTATTCCAACTCAGATATTTCTCAATGAAAAGGGAGAAGAGATTTTCAGACATGCTGGATATCTCTCTGTAAATGAAATTAAAAACAAGGTATTGAATAGAATTAATTAAAACGAAATTATATAGTAGGAAATGGCTTGTTTGGATTTTTCCTGATTACCCCAGCCCCAAGGGGTTTCAGTAAAAAGATTATATTATTAGATTTAAAAGAAGGTTTTCTAAAGTATTTGTTCTTAAAAACTGAGATCTGATTTTTTTGGCTCCCCACGGGGAAGGGGCAAAACAAAAAAAATCAATGTTTATTGTAATTTGATAATAGATTAGTAACAAAAAAGAACCTTTACATATAGAGTTAGTTCATAAGATTTGATCGCACATTAAAGAGTTGATATTTATCATTTTAGGGCAAAAAAAGTGATAAATTCTGCATAAAACACAAACAAATGAAAAATAGACAAATAGTATTACTACTTGTTCTGTTCATAGGTTCTCTTCTGGCTTGTGAAAAGGATGATTCCTCTTCTGAAGGGGTTGGGGCTGTTAAATTGATTAGCTTAATGGCTAACGATACTGTATTAAATGCATGGCAAGTAACTAAGGTATTTGCCACTGCAGAAGGACAAAGTTTAATTTATAATTGGGAAGCAGACCATGGAGAAATCAATGGTTCTGGAGCGCAAATTGAGTATATGGCGGGAACTTGTTGTACCGGAACCAATACCATCACTTGTACAGTTTCTAATAGCGAAAACAGCGATTCAAAGCAGATAAAGCTACTCATCTTACCCTTCAAATAAAACGCTATGAAACCTTATATATTATTAGCATTATTACTTCCAATATTTTTCAATTCAGAAGTAAAGGCACAATGCTGTGGTGCTGGGAATCCCCTCAATGGATTTGGTGATGTTTCCGGTATTCAAAGGAAAATGTTTCAAATAAGTCCGTTCTATAAATATAGCTATTCTGATCAATATTACGAAGGCTCCAAAAAAGCGGATGTTTCTCCAGATCAAATGTTTTATAATTTTGTGAGTATAGACATGGCATACGGTCTTTCCAATAGAATGAGTATTCATGGGCAGATAGGTTATTTCATCAATAAAACTAAGCTTTATAATGTGGAGGGATGGAACGACATGACGGGCTATGGATTAGGCGATGCAGAATTTAACTTAAGATATTCTGCTATAAAAAATGTCATCAAAAAGATTGAAGTGACACCAAGTATTGGAATTAAACTTCCTGTTGGTGTTTTTGACCAGGAGGTTGACGATGTGAAACTCCCTATTTCCTTACAACCCTCCTCAGGAAGTCTAAAGTATAATGCCAGTGTATTTATGTCGAAGAGGTTTGAGAAATACTCCCTTTCAGCTAAGGTATTTGCTGAATATGCCAATAGAATACAGTCGGAAAACTTTGATTATAAATATGGCAACCTTTATGTATTATCTATTTATGGCTCTTATAATATTTCTAGAAAGTTAAACACAATGATTCAAATTCAATACGAATCTAGAGATAAGGCTAAGAGAGAAAATAGCCAAATTGTCGAATCCTCAGGAGGTCAAGTTGTATATTTAATTCCTCAAGTAAATTACACATTAATGCAAGATTTGGCGGTTTCAGTAAATGGATATATCCCCGTTTATCGATATATGAATGGCATTCAAATTGCCAATAAATTTTCTGTATCCTTAAGAATAACAAAAAGCTTTAATTTTAATAAATACACCAAAAAAATCATTGATCATGACAAATTCAACTAAATACTATCTATTTATTTTTTCTGTTTTGATTTTATTGATTTCCAAAACAGCCCATTCACAAAGCTTAGAATTATACCATAATGATATCTTGGTGAACAATGATACTATTCTAATGGAAGGTGATGTGATAGCCGATAGTTTGCATACTTATGTTTTTCAAGGCGACACTACCTATTATTATGCTTATGAGGTGGATATTGATATCGATGTAAAAAATATGTCTAACGCTCCAATGGGTGTTCATACCAAGAAAACACACTTGAAAATCATAGCTGGTACTGAGAATTATTTTTGCTGGGAAACCTGCTATGCACCCTACACTTTTGAATCCGTTCATGCCATTGAAATTTCAGGTAACGAAATTATTGATATTTATTCTGCCCATTATAAACCCAAAGGTCAGCTTGGAAATATAATGGTAGCATATACCTTTTTTGATGAGCTGAATCCCAATGATTCTGCTACTGTAACAGTGGAATATAGCATGGACGAAGCTAGTTATATTGTAGAAAACCATCAGGCAGAAAATCTATTCTCAGATGTCTTTCCAAACCCAAGCATCAATACCATCTCTATTGATATTAAAGAAGCTTCTTCAGATAAATACAAACTAAAAGTTTTTGATTTAACTGGAAGGAAAATCCAAGAAAAGGTTTTTGGGCAAGGCCAAACTATTTTAAAAATGGATATTGAGGGACTGTATGGAGGAACTTATATTTATTCAATAAGTTCAGAAGGAAACATTCTGAAATCTGGTAAATTCTTTAAACTGCCATAAATCAATATTATGAGACAATATCTCCTTGTTCTTTTTTGTTTCGTCGTAGCAAGTTCATTTGCTCAACCTGCAGTTAACGATACTGTTCCAGATTTTAATGTGGTTGATGTTCATGGAAATTCCCATCATCTATATTCCTATTTAGAGGAGGGTAAATATGTTTGTATCGACTTCTATGGAACAACATGCGACCAATGTAGGGAGCTGGTTCCTATAATTAGTGAGGTATACAAGTCGTATGGGTGTAACGAGAGTCAATTGGTAGTTCTCGCCATCGACCTTTTACATTATGATGGACAAGTACAGGCTTTTGAGGAAGAATATGGTGGAATATATCCTGCCGTGAGTGGAAAAAACGGAGGAGGTGAAGAGGTTTATAGCGATTGGCAAATACAATATTGGCCGCAATTGGTTTTGATAAATCCAGAAAAAATATTGATATCAAATATACAGCCTATCACACCTGTTTTTATAGATTCAGTATTACAACAGCATCAAATACTAAAAGATTCTTGTGATGCCAATGGAGTAAATAGCCAATTATTGAAAGAGCATGTATCAGTCTATCCCAACCCAAGCTCCGATTTTTTAAATATTGAAGTTTCTGAGCAGTATCCATCAAAAATGAAGATTAAGCTAATCAATCCTCTTGGGAAAATAGTTTTGGAAACCTCTTTTCAGAAGGCTTATTCACTGAATACCTCAAATTTCACAAAAGGCATTTATGTCCTTGAAATAGAATGTGATGGTCAGAGGGCTTACGATAAAATTATTATCAATTAGGATTTTTTCAATTCAAAAGAATATATATTTAGGATTAAAATCACCACCCAATGTTAATTAATCATTATTATGACGTAAATATACGTCACGTTTTGGAATATTATATATATTTGCATCAAATCATTTGAAATGGTACAGAAGAAATCAGAATTATTCGGCAAGGATTTAAGGAAAAAGGCAGATCTATTTAAAGCCTTGGCTCATCCTGCTCGCTTACAGATTTTACAGTTTCTAGCCGAAACCAATACTTGTGTGAGTGGAGATATTTCTGATGATTTACCACTCAGTAGAACCACCGTTAACCAGCACATTAAAGAATTAAAAAAGGCAGGTTTAATACAAGGTCATATAGAGGGAGTTAATACTAAATATTGCCTAAATAATGAAAGTATAATCGAGTTGAAGAAAATCATGCAAGAATTTTTAATGGATTTCGATGCTCACAATAATAAATGTGATTGATATGAGAATTTTAATTTTATGTACAGGAAACAGCTGTAGAAGCCAAATGGCTCACGGCTTTTTACAATCATTCGACAAAAACCTTGAAGTATATTCTGCAGGAACTGAAGCTTCAGGAAAATTAAACGAGAAAGCGGTAAAGGCCATGAAGGAAATTGGTATTGACATTAGTCATCATACATCTGACTCAGTAGATAAATTTATTGGGCAAGAGTGGGATTATGTTATCACCGTTTGTGGTGGGGCCAACGAAAATTGTCCAGCTTTTATTGGAAAAGTAAAGCACCGTCTTCATATTGGCTTCGACGATCCTAGTCATGCCGAAGGTAGCGAAGAATTTATCTGGAGCGAGTTCGAACGAGTAAGAGAAGAGATTAGAGTGGGTTTCCAAAAGTTTTATCAGGAGGAAATAGTTAATAGTTAGAAACTAACAGTGAACAACTAACAGTTAATAGTTAATAGTGAACAGTTAATTTATTAATTGGAGAAAATCGCTCATCAGGCTCCCTTTAGGGCTGGTGCAAAACTGATGAGATAACAACTCACAGTGAATAGTTATTGTGATTTTTGAACCTTGAACCTTGAACCTCGAACCTTGAACTTTAACTTTGAACAAAAAAATAAACATTATGCCATCAAAATCAAGATTAAAATTTTTAGACCGTTACCTAACCCTTTGGATATTTCTAGCCATGGGAATAGGAGTATTATCGGGTTATTTATTTCCAGGATTAGCTGACTTTTGGGAGTCTTTAAAGCCATCTGAAGATAGCACTACCAATTTACCCATTGCCATCGGGCTCATCCTAATGATGTATCCTCCATTAGCAAAAGTTCGATATGATGAATTGGGGGATGTTTTCAGAGATTATAAAGTCCTTGGCTTGTCATTAGTGCAAAACTGGATTATTGGTCCAGTGCTGATGTTTGTTCTGGCCATCCTCTTTTTTAAAGCTTTTCCCGGAGAAAACAATTCCAATCTGCCTTATATGTATGGTATCATTATGATAGGATTAGCCCGTTGTATTGCTATGGTCATCGTATGGAATGATTTAGCCAAAGGAGATCGACAATATGCAGCTGGATTAGTAGCTTTTAATTCCATCTTTCAGGTCTTCTTCTTTGCTATTTATGCTTATGTATTCATTGCGATTCTTCCCGGATGGTTTGGAGTTCCTACCAACGATATCGTAGAGAATATCACCATGTTGCAAATTGCGGAATCTGTGTTTATTTACTTAGGAATACCATTTATTGCCGGCTTTTTGAGTAGAAAAATATTGACTTCTTGGAAAGGAAAAGACTGGTATGAGCGTAAGTTTATTCCCAAAATAAGTCCTTTGACTTTAGTCTTCCTTCTTTTCACCATATTTGTGATGTTTTCTCTAAAAGGAGAGCTCATCATTAGCATCCCTTTCGATGTGGTATTGATAGCCATTCCTTTGGTCATTTATTTCTTAATCATGTTCTTTCTCTCTTTCTTTATGAGTAAGAAAGTAGGAGCTGATTATGAAAAAAGTACTACGCTATCTTTTACTGCAGCCAGTAATAATTTCGAATTGGCCATTGCGGTGGCGATTGCTATTTTTGGAATGAATTCAGGGGAGGCTTTTGCCGCAGTTATTGGACCACTCATTGAAGTGCCCATAATGATTGCTTTGGTGAATGTGGCCTTGAGGTTTAAGACCAAGTATTTTTAGAGAATTATTAATCGAAAGATTGATAGTTTTTCCAAATACTTAAATTGGAAAACTCTGGTTCGCTTTTAATGGTTTCAATATCTAAAGGTTTTGAGAATATAGATATTGTTTTATCACCACTTACATCTCCATATTTTGTTAAATCGAGATTGATAGTTCCGATATCACCAAGGAAGCCTGTGCCTGAATAAAAGCGCATTGTAATTTTGCTCTTGCCTTGGTGTTTAGAATCTCTTTGGTCATAAAATATAATGTTCATGGTTTGGATTTCGCCCCAAGTCATTTTATTCATGAATCCTAGCTCTTTGGTTTCAATAAGCTTACCCTTATTCAAAACTTCAATTCTAGAGATGAGGTTATTACAAATTCCAATTAATATCTGATCAATATTGGAATTGTCTTTAATTCTAATTTCTTGCCCATAAAACTCCTTATTGGTATTTCTTGTGGAGCTTTGCTGAAAATTCATAACACTCTTGAAACTTCCCAATGCTGTATTTTCTGTTTCTATTTTTGATATGGAGATGGCTTCTATCTGTTTCGTATTCTTTATGTTGAAATCAGGTTTGGGCTCACTGATGATAAATGCCGAAATAGTAAGTAGAAGAATAAAGCTTAAGCTGATAGTAAGAAATGTTTTTATACCTTTTTTCATCATGGAAAGTGTTTTTACTAAAACTATCTTTGTTACTAATCAGTCAAGTATCAATTTACTGTAGTCGCCCATAATAAATGATTTTTTTGTTTTGCCCCTTCCCCATGGGCATTAGCGTTAACTTAAGCTG